>JAYUYE010000842.1:0-3249 GCA_043752985.1 Myxococcales bacterium | reverse complement strand
CGGCGGGGGCGTGTCGTCGCCGGTCGCGCTCGGTGCGCTGATCCTGTTGATCGGCTCGTGGTGGTGGGAGCCGCCGCGGGTCAAGTACGAAAACTGGTTGTGGGTGTGGACGCTCGCGAGCGTGGTCGTGCTCGCGTACGCAGTTGTGACTGCGATCGTCACCGGCGACTTTCTCGGCGTCGGCGCGCAGTTCCTGTCCTGGCTGACGGTGACCAAGGCGTTCAACCGCCGCGCAGCGCGCGACTGGCAGCAGCTCTACCTGCTCGCGTTCCTGATGCTGGTCGCGGGCTCGGTGCTCAACCCCGAGCTGACGTACGGCCTGTGCTTCCTCGGGTTCGTCGTGTCTTCGACGTGGGCGATGACGCTGTTCCATCTGCGGCGCGAGATGGAGGACAACCTCCTCGTCAAGCACGCCGCGGATCGTGCGAGCGAGCGCGTCGAGGTTCGCCGCATCCTGGACTCGCGGCGGATCGTCGGTGGGCGGTTCTTTCTGGGTACCGGCCTCTTGTCGTTCGGCGTGTTCCTCGCAGCGGCCGCGCTGTTTCTCGCGCTACCCCGGGTGGGCATCGGCTTCTTCCTCAAGAGCCGCGGCGGCCTCACCTTGACGGGCTTCACCGACGGCGTGCAGCTCGGCGGCCACGGCGTGATCAAGAACGATCCGACGGTCGTGATGCGCGTCGAGATCGATCCGAAGTTAGGCGGCCGCAGCGCGCCGCAGATCCACTGGCGCGGCGTTGCATTCGACCGCTACTTCGGTGGGAGCTGGACGCGGAGCACGCGAGCGCCGACCAACGTGCAGAGCTGGGAGGAAGACGGTCCGACGCGCGACCGCCGCTACCTCGCGTTCGACGGCAAGAAGCTCTCGGCCGCGGACATCGACGCGTTGGCCCCGACGCTCGCGCGCCAGGACATCTGGCTCGATCCGCTCGACTCCGATGTCCTGTTCGGCGCCGGGCTGCCCCGGATCGTGGAGTATCCGCACGTGGTGCGTCCCCGCCGCAAACCGACCGAGCAGAACGACGAGATCCGGCTGCCGCACGGCAGCACGATCCACTACACGGTGTGGTCGCAGCTCGCGACACGCCCCGTCGAACAGCTGCGTGCTGCGAAGGGCCCGCTGCCAAAGGGCTACGACGTCTATCTCCAGACCGAAGTTCCAGGAAAGCCGCTGCAGATCACGGGACGCACCGCGAGCAAGGCGCTCGAGATCACGCGCGGCCTGACCAACGACTACGACAAAGCCGTCGCGATCCAGGACTGGCTGACGAACAACCTGACGTACACGCTCGTTCTCGAAGATCCGGGCACCCAGGAGCCGATCGACTACTTCCTGTTCGACCGCAAGAAGGGCCACTGCGAGTACTTCGCGTCGGCATTCGCGATCCTGGCGCGCCTCAACAACATTCCTGTCCGCCAGGTCAATGGCTTCCTCGGTGGCGAGTGGAACGAGTACAAGGGCTACGTCGCGGTGCGCGCCGGCGATGCGCACTCGTGGGACGAGGTCTACTTCCCGGGCGCGGGATGGGTCACGTTCGATCCAACACCATCGGCGAACATCGACGTGCTCGGACGTGGCACCGACGGGTTGCGCTCGCGGATCGGGCGGATGCTCGACACCCTGCGGTTCCAGTGGTCGAAGTGGGTGATCGACTACGACCTCGCCTCGCAGCTCGAGCTGTTCAAGACGATCGGCAGCGCGATCAAGTCCGTGGCGCTGAAGGTCAAGGCTGCGGTGGTCTCGGCGAAGGACGCCGCGATCGAGTACTGGCCAATCGGCACCGCGATCGGCGCGGGTGGCGTGCTCGTGCTGCTCCTGCGCCGGCGGCGACGGTCCGATGGTCTGGTGACGCGATCGGCGCGCCGCACGCGAGCTCGTTCGACCGTGGCCGAGGTATTCGATCAGGTCGCGAAGGCGCTCGCGAAGGCAGGTGTCGTTCGCGATGCAG
This sequence comes from Myxococcales bacterium, assembly GCA_043752985.1. Taxonomy (GTDB): domain Bacteria; phylum Myxococcota_A; class Polyangia; order Haliangiales; family Haliangiaceae; genus JABFXX01. The sequence continues at coordinate 1,303 of JAYUYE010000842.1, read as the reverse complement.
CCGTCACTCCGCGCGAGCTGGCGACGCGGATGACCGAGCGCGGCGACCCGGGCGCGGCCCAGGTCGGGGACCTCGTCGAGCTGTACTACGCGGCCGAGTGGGGTGGCGTCCGTGACCCCGCCGCCGAGGAGCGTGCGCTCGTGCTCGCCCGTGAGATCCGCGAGGCGATCGATGCGGCTCGCCGAGCCCGCCGCGCTCGCTGACCCCATGACATCGGTCATGGCTGGGCGCGTGCCAGAATGGCATCCGGACCCTCGCGGCAGGGCCTTTGTTGAAGCTGCGATCCACGCGTGATAGCAACGGTTGTCGTCGGTCGAAGGGTTCTTCGCCAGCGGCCTCCCCTTTGCAACGAGCAGCACCGCGCATGCCGACCACGCGATCCGTATTTGTCTGCGCTGCCGTCCTCCTCGGCATCGGCGCGAGCGCGGCGCACGCCGAGCTACCGAACATGGCGGAGTTCACCTGGAACAAGGTGTTCATCACCGAGGACGGCGGGTCACGCGAGCCATCGACTCCTGACGTGCTTCGCCGGTATCTGAACCTCGCGCACTGCGTGTGCAGCCAGACCGGCACCGGCACCGAGACGAAGATCAAGTACGAGATCGGCATCACCGCGGATACGAATACGAACCGTCCCGCCGAGGTGTGGGTCGGCACACAGTGCGAAGACGAGACCCTGCGCGGGACGAAGTGCCGCCCGCTCAGCACGATCGCGGACATCGACTTGCTCAAGACGCGTGCCGAGAACATCGAAGTCTCGCTGTACGACGCGATCAATGCGACCGAGAACACGGCCGCATGCCAGCAGCGCGAAGGTGACGCGTTCATCTGGCTGCTCGTCGACCACAACGCCGACAACACATACGACCACTTCGACAGCCAGTCGGTCGGTAACACGTCGTCCACGATGACGGGCATGGGCGTCCAGATCGACACCGCGCCGCCGCCGCTGCCCACCGAGTTCGCGGCCGCCAGCGCCGAGAATGCGATCGCCCTGTCGTGGACCGTGCCCGAGTCGCGCGCGACCGACGTGTTCTATTACCAGGCCCTGTGCGTCGGTCCCGATGGTCTGCCACCCCGCAGCGATGCACCGGATCCGCGCTACCAGACAATCCGCACCCTGTGCGGCGTCGAGCAAGACATCGTCATCGAGCCCTCGGAGATCGAGAGCGAGGGCTCCGGCGCTGCGGTGCTGACGCCCGAGCTCGCGCAGCTCAATCCCGACTACATCTGCGGCGAGACCACCGACGCGACTGCGACCGGCATGCTGGTCGAGGGGCTTCAGAATGGCGTGCCGTACACG
>JAYUYE010000841.1:0-3250 GCA_043752985.1 Myxococcales bacterium | reverse complement strand
CCTTGTCGGCCTGGTACACACCGGTCAACAGGTTGAACACCGTGGTCTTGCCCGCGCCGTTCGGACCGATCAGACCGTGCAGCGCACGCGGTGGTAGCGAGATCGAGAAATCATCGACCGCCCTGAGGCCGCCGAACGCGAGCGAGAGGTGCTTCGCCTCGAGCGCCGGCACCGTCACGACGGGTCACCCTTGGACTGCGCATCCTCGTCGCTCGACGACGATGCCTTCGGCGAATCCGCTGCCACGGCCGGCTCCGCGCCGACGCGCTCGCTCGAGAAATCCTTTGCGATCGCCGCGGGCAGCCGCGCTTCTGCTTTCGGGATCAGCCAGCCACCGGCGATCTTGCGCCACACCGGGATCACGTACCGGCGCCAGACGTGGAGGTCCCACAGCTCCTTGATCCCGAACAGGCCCTGAGGCCGCACGATCATCACGACGATCAGGGCGAGCGCGTAGACCGGCATCCGGTACTCGGCGAACTCGCGGAACAGCTCGGGCAAGAGCGTCAGGATCGCGGCCGCGAGGACGACGCCGGTGATCGAGCCCATGCCACCGAGCACGACCATGATCACGATATCGATCGACTTCTGAAATCCCAGCTCCTTGGGGTTGAGCGTCGTGCCAACCTCGTGTGCGAACAGCGCCCCGCCGACACCGGCGAAGAACGCGGCCATCACGAACGCGGTGACCTTGACCCGCGCGGTGTTGACGCCCATCGCCTCCGCCGCGATCTCGTTCTCGCGGACCGCGAGCAGCGCGCGGCCATGCGAGGAGGTCTTGAGGCGGTAGCAGGCGATCAGGAGGACCGCGACGATCGAGAACGTGAAGAACAGGCCGGCGTGCCCGGTCTGCTCGCCGGCGGCGTTCTCGAGCCACGGCGTCGGTGAGACGTACGTGGGTGTGCCGGTGAAGCCGAGCGGTCCGCCGAGCGCCTTCGCGGCATCGATCCAGCTCGCGTCGGCGGCCTTCGCGGGATCGATCACGTCCGAGGTCTGCTGCACGAGCACGCGGACGATCTCGCCGAAGCCGAGCGTGACGATCGCGAGGTAGTCGCCACGCAGGCGCAGCGACGGCAAGCCGACGACCAGGCCGGCGAGCGCCGCGACCACGCCACCGAACACGCACGCGAACAGGAACAGCGCATCACCGCTGCCGAGGAAGCCGCCGTGAACCTCGACGCCGTACGCGCCCGGCGACAGCCAGCCGAGCTTGATCGAGCCGTAGTAGGTGATGAGCGACGCCGCGTACCCGCCCACCATCATGAAGCCGGCGTGACCGATCGAGAATTGCCCCGCGAAGCCGTTGACGATGTTGAGCGACGCCGCGAGGACGATCGCGATGCCGATGTCGAGGAGAAGCTTTGCGTAGAACGGCCCGAGCTTCGGCGCGATCATCGCTTGTATCAGCAGCGCGATGACGAGGCCGACGACGATCGGATATGCCGAGCGCAGCGCGGTGACGATCACGTTCGGCTTGTACGCGCCGACCCGGGCGGCCAGTGGGCGTGTCGGATCGCCGCTCATACCTTCTCCACCACGGCCTTGCCGAACAGACCGCTCGGCTTGACCAGAAGAACGACGATCAGGATCACGAACACGTAGAGGTCGCGCATGTGCGGTGAGAAGTAGGCCGCGCCGAACATCTCGACGAACGCGATCAGCAGCGCGCCGGCGACCGCTCCGCGCACGTTCCCGATCCCGCCGACCACCGCGGCCACGAATGCCTTGAGTCCGAGGAGCACCCACGTGGCATCCGCCGACTGCTTGATGCTCTCGTACTTGAGCGCGAACAACAGGCCGCCGGCCGCGGCGAGCGCCGAGCCGATGCCGAACGTGATCGAGATGATCCGGTTGACGTCGATGCCCATCAACGATGCCGTGCGTTCGTCGAACGAGACGGCGCGCATTGCACGCCCGAGCTTGGTTCGATAGATCAATGCCTCGAGCGCGAACAGCAGCGCGCCGGCGAGCAACACGACCGTGATGTCGACGAGCCGGATGTGAACGCCGAGCACCTCGAAGATCGAGCGATCCTCGATCAGTGGCGGCATCCGCTGCGGCTGGGTGCCGAACACGAACTTGAGCTGGCCGACGTTCTGGAGGAACAGCGACACGCCGATCGCCGTGATCAGCACGTTGAGCCGCGGTGCACGCCGGAGCGGGCGGTACGCGAGCGTCTCGATCGCGATGCCGAGCGCGGCGCAGATTCCCATCGCCGCGAGCAGGATCAGTGGCATCGCGTACATCGGGGTGTCGGTCACCGCGAAGCCGAGCGTGGTAGCGAGCACGAACGACGCCCATGCACCGACGGTGAACACGTCCGAGTGCGCGAAGTTGATGAAGCGCAGGACGCCGTAGACAAGCGTATAGCCGAGCGCGATGAGCGCGTAGAGGCTACCCAGCGCGATGCTGTTGACGAGCGTCTGGAGGAGCTTGCTCACTACTTCGTCGCGGAGCCAGCGGCGGAGCCATTCGCGGATCCGGTAGCGGAACCGGCTGCGCTGCCGGAACCGGTGGCGGGCTTGTCAGCGGGCTTCGTGGGGACACCCGGCTCGGGCCAGCCCTTCGGCACGACATTCGCGATGAAGCGCGGCATGCCGCCCTTCATCTGGACGACGACGGCCTGCTTTTGCGCGTCGCGGTTGGCGTCGAGTGTGATCTTGCCGGTGACACCGGGGAAGTCCTTGGTCGCCGCGATCGCCGCCGCGAGATCCCTGCCGCCGAGCGAGGGCGCGCGATCCATGGCGTCGAACAGCACGCGTGCCGCGTCGTAGCCAAGCGCGGCCAGACCGTCGGGAACTTCGCCCCACCGCTTCTTGTACTTCTCGACGAACTCCTTGACCTCGGGGCGCGCCTCGTCGAACGAGTAGTGGTTCGAGTAGTAGCTGCCCTCGATCGCGTCGCCACCGATCTCGGCGAGCTTCGTCGAGTCCCAGCCATCACCGCCGAGGAACGGCACCTTGATCCCGAGCTTGCGGGCCTGGCGCACGATGTTCCCGACGTCGGTGTAGTAGCCCGGCAGGTACACGGCCTTTGCGCTGGTTCCCTTGATCGTCTGGAGCTGCGCGGAGACGTCGGCGTCGCCGGCGGTATACGCCTCGGCCGCGACGATCTTGCCGCCGAGCCCCTTGAGCTCGGCCTGGAACGACTCGGCGAGGCCCTTCGAGTACGGCGCCGCCTGATCGAACAGCACGGCGACCTGGTCGAACTTCTGATCCACGGCGAACTTCGCCATGACGTAGCCCTGGAA
>JAYUYE010000840.1:0-3252 GCA_043752985.1 Myxococcales bacterium | reverse complement strand
CCAGCGCATCGGCGTCGCCGCCCTCGAACAGATCCGTGATCAGCACCACGACGGTACGTCCCGGATTTTCGATCAGCCCTTCTGCGTACTGCACGGCCTTCGCGATGTCGGTGCCGCCGCCGAGCTGCACCTTCATCAACAGCTCGACGGGGTCGGAGGTCTGGCCCGTGAGGTCGACGACGTTGGTATCGAACGCTACGAGGTGGGTCTTGATCGACGGTAGGCCCCACAGGCAGGCCGCAGTGACGCCCGCATGGATCACGGAGCTAACCATGCTGCCGGATTGATCGACGACGATGATCACCTGCCACTGCTCGCCGTGCCGCTTGGACCGACTGAAGAACAGCGGGTCGCGGATGACCAGCTTGCGCTGGCCGTGATCGTAGTGACGCAGGTTGGCGCGCACGGTGCCGCGCGGATCGAAGTTGCGCATGCTGCGATAGCGCGAGCGGCGGCGGTCGCGCGCGCCCGAGAACGCGGCGCGAACTTCCTTCGCGAGCGCCTCGACCAGCTGAGCGACGACCTTACGCACGAGCTCGCGCGCGAGCGCCAGCACCTCGTCATTCATCAGGTGCTTCGTGAGGAGAACGGCCCGGAGCAGAGTCTCGCTCGGCTCGATCCGGGCGAGGACGTCCTTGTTGGTGACGACCTCGTGGATCGCGAACTCCTCGACGGCGTCGCGCTCGAGCCGTTCGACCGTCTCCTTCGGGAACAGCCGATGGACGTCGTCGATCCACTTCGGAACGGTCAGCTGGCTCTCGGAGAGGTCTCCGGTGCGAATGTCGCGATCGGCGAGCGTGGTGTCGTGCTCGTACAACCACTCGAGTGCGGCGTCGCGCGCGAGATCATCGTCCGTCGCACCGCACGCGCCGTCGAGCACGTCGGAGCTCGACTTGCCAAGGACGAGCCGCCAGCGCAACAGGTCGCTCATGAAACCTCCGAGAGCAGGCCGTAGCGCACTGCGATCCCGAACCAATGCTCCTCGAGCTGCTTGACCCGCGCGAACACCTCCGGCTCGACGACCGGCGCGAGCAGCGAGTGTGGATCGACGGTGCCGGTGAGACCCTGATGCCGCTGCAAGAGCCAGCGCGCGAGATCGCGGCGCTCGTTCGGTGGGAAGTAGGCGAACGCGCGACGCAGCGCCGGCAGCGTCGCGAGGAACTCTCGGTCCTCGAGGGCGGTCAACCGCTCGTCGAGAACGTGGAGCAAGTCGGACTCGCGAACCGCCTCGCGGGCGAGGGCGAACAGACCACCGAGGAGCTCGCCGAGCACGGCGCTCGTCACGCCGCGGACAGCTGCGCTCGCGTCGCTCGTGTAGTCGTGGCGAGGTGCTCCGGTCGCGGTCGCGACGATTTCCGCCGATGTCCACAGTGCACCGAGGCATGCGCCGCGCACGGCCGGTGGTGCAGCCGGCGCAGCAAGGCGACGGGCCCACACCCCGACGCACATCGCGGCGACGGCCGCGAAGGCGGGGAGCTCGAGATCGAGCGCCGCGCGGATCGCGAGGATGGCGTGGACCGTTCCGCGATCGAACGGCGCCTCCGGGCCTTCGATCCCCTCGAGCAACCACAGCGAGCGCTCGATCACCGCGCGCAACAGCTCGCCAAGGCCGTGCCCGGGCGGCAACGGTTCGGTCGCTTGCAAGGACGCGAGCCGATGCAGTGCGTCGCCGGCCTTCGCCAGCTCCGGCTCGCGCTCGGCCGCGGCCTGCGCCGACGCACACAGGCCGGCCACGAGGTGATGGAAGCCCGCGCGCAGCGCGCGCTCCATGTGAAGAACGAGCGCGGCCACGCCGTCCGAGCCCTGGAGCTGCTCGATGATCCGCGCGAGCGCTGCGGCCTCGAGGCTCGCACCGTAGACGGCGCGTTCGATCACGGCGACCGTGGTCATGTCATCGCACTGCACCCGCCATGTCTCGGTGTGGCGGGTCTTGCCGCGGCGCAGATCGGCGGCGCTGACCAGCACCACGCCGGGAAGCTCGAGCCAGAGTAACCGGTAGAGCGTCTGGCGGCGCGCCGCTGCGGCGTGATCGTAGATATCCACGGTGATCGTCGCCGGCGTCTCAGCCCACGGCAGACCGACCGCCGCGCACACCTGCTCGATATCGTCGACGAGTGGCGGCCGTGCTGTTCCCGGAGCAAGCACCCCGCGGGTCTCGCCGGAGAACGCACGCAGGATCTCGACGAGGTACGGCTCGGTACCGGAGACGAGCGTTCCGCGCCCCGACCAAGGTGGCGGCGCGCGCAACGCTTCCTTGATCAGCGCACCCGCGAGGCCGTCGAGTACATCCGTGCGCGCCGGCACGCGGTGGCTACGCAGCTGCGCGAGGCCGAGCGACAGCTCGCTGATCGCGATCGCATCGGCAGTCGACACGCGCTGGCCACGCCGGCGCAGGTGTGCGATCGCCGCGAATATCATGTGCTCGCCGGCGCGATCGCCGTGCTCCCACACCGCCTGGTAGTACGCCGGTGACGGCATCCCGGCGGCGTAGCCGGTGAAGCTGTCGAGGCGATGGAACGAGAACGGCACGAGGTAGCTACCGGTGCGTGCAGTCGCCTCGTCGGGAACCGGCACCTCGGGCTCGGTGGTGACTGCGGGCGTGGTGCCGGCAAGCGCGTGCAGCGCCGGCTTGTGAAAGCCACCGCACACGACCACGATCGTCGCATCGGCGGGTGCCGCTCGCATCGCCCAGTCGATCCAGCACGCCATGTACGCCTCGCGCACCGGATCGCGGTCGGCGAGGTCGGCGCGCGCGTCATGGGCCTGCGTGATCTGGCCACGAAAGCCGACGAAATATTCGGCGAGGTCTCGCTCGAGCTTCGACAGATCGGGGGTCAGCTCGAACAGATGATCCCACAGTGCATCGGTGGAATCGAAGCCGCGCTGCACCGCGAGATCGCGCAGCGTCTGGCTGACCTGCTGCTCGTGATCCGAGTACCGATTCTCGACGCTGGCGAACGCGGGATCCCACGCCGGCAGGTCGATGAACCGGACATGCGCGCCCGCCGCGTGGCCGTCGCTGAGGGCAACCCACTCCGGTGAGTACGCGCAGAACGGCGCCCAGCTGCCGCGCGCGTACGCGGCGGTCGTCGAGGGCCGTGGCAGGTAGTAGCTGTAGATCGCGATCGGCAACGTGTGCGGACGCAGCAGCTCGGCCTGCCGCGCGTTCATGTCGCTCGGTCCTTCGATGAGAACCGCCCACGGCTTCGTCTCTGCGATCACGTGGCGCACCAGCCGCGCACATGCGGGGCT
>JAYUYE010000839.1:0-3253 GCA_043752985.1 Myxococcales bacterium | reverse complement strand
CCGCCCCTCCTCCACTGCCGAGTCCGCCGGCAAGGATCGGCGACGTCGAGCTGCGCAACCGGCTCGACGCGATCATGCGTGGCGATCGCGCGGCCTCGAGCCGGATCGTCTACGCGAGCGCGCTGATCGAGATCGACGACGTCAACGTGTGGTCGATCGCGCGCAGTCACGATCGCGAGCAACGCGTGCGCCGCGTTCGCCAGCGTGCGACTCGCGCCGCATGGAACGGAACCCGGCCCGTCGTCAGCGAGGTCGAACGTGGCTGGACGGGCGGGATCGAAGACCACCATCTGGATGGCGAGCTCGTCACGCGCGCGAGCGCGAATGCTCTCCAGCTGATGACGCCCGGTGCGTTCGCCGATGGCGAATCCAGCGTCGTGCTCGAACCCGAGGTCGCGGCAATGATCGTCGATGCGTCCGTGCGCGGCCTGCTCACGGCCTCCGCACAGCGTCGGCCCGAGGTCGCGCGGCGGATCGTCAGCGGTGCAGCGATTGCTCCGGCCGGGCTGACGCTCGTCGACGATCCGACCACGCCGGGCGCATACGGCGCGTTCACGTTCGATGATGAGGGCGAGCTCGCGAGTCCGATCACGCTACTCACCGACGGACGGCTCTCGGGACGGCTGACTCGCGGTCTGCGCCCCGGCCACGTCGGCATGCTGCAGCCGGCCCCCTCGCATCTCCGCCTCGAAGCAGGCACCGCGCCGACAAAGGATCTGTTCACCGACGGCTGGTTGCTCGAGGGCAAGCTCGATGCGATGTTCGACCCGAGCAGCGATCGCATCGTGCTCGGCATCGCGCGCGCGCGCGAGCTCAAGAACGGCAGCCTGACGGGACGCGTATTCGCGGATCTCGAGCTCGTCGGTGATCTCGCGGCACTGCTCGCGAACGTGAGCGGTACGGGTGCGGATACCGCGACGATAACGACGCGTGACGAGAGCACCGGTGAGCCTGTGTGGAGCTCGATCAGCGCGCCGTGGGTGCGCACGCGCGGTTTCGTTCGCGCGCGCAGGAGGCCAGCGTGATCTCGCGGCGCGGACTGATCAACGCGCTCAACGCGCGCAGGGTCTCGGAGTGGATCGTCGTCGAGCGCGGTCAGGAGATCGCCATCGCCGACGAGGCGCGACCGCTGCGGCGTCGCGATCAGCGCACGAGGTTCACGGTCGTCGTCCACCACGACGTCACGCGCGGCCGCGGCAGCGCGAGGCTCGAGATCGCATCTCTCCACGGCGAGCCGCTCGACTTCGTAGATCAGGCGCTCGATCTCGCAGGTGCTGCGGTCGGTCCGGCGTGGCAGTCGACGCCGCCCGCGGCACCCGCAAAGGTCGCGCTGCTCGACCCGCGGCTCGAGAAGGCCGAGCTTGGCGAGGTCGCGAACATGCTGTTGAGCTCCCTTGCTCGGCCTGCGGGTGCGACGGTGACTGCCGCGGTCGAGGTCGCGCGCGAGCGCGTCGCCGTCAACGCGAGCTCGGGCTTCCACACCGGGTGGATCGCGAGCTCGCTGCGTGGCTCCGCGCTGGTCGCGGTCGGTGGGCACAGCCTCGAGGTAACGCGCGAGGCCCGCCGGCTCGACGACCTCGCGCTCGCGCCCGGCCTCGCGGATGCGGCTCGCGACCTCGGGATGTTCGCCACGGCGGCCGCTCCCGCGCCCGGCCGCTGCTCGATCATTCTCCGCAGCGATGCGCTGCTCCACGGCGGCGGGCTCGGCGTGTGGTCGGTCTTCGCCGATCACGCGAGCGCCGAGATCGAACGGCAAGGCCTCACTCGCTATCGCCTGCGCTCGCCGATCGCGCCCGGTGTCGATCAGATCGCGGAGCCGCTGACGATCACGAGCGACGGTGCGCTCGACTTCGCTTCGCGCTCGGCACCTGTCGGCGACGAAGGCGATGCGGTCCGCAGGTTCGCGGTGATCGAGCGCGGCATCTCGGTCGGACTCGGCATGTCAATGCGCGAGGCCGCGCGCCGCGGCACCGATCCGAACGGCGGCGTCCGTAACCTTGTCGTCGGTGCAGGCACGTGGGACGGCTCCCTGCCCGACCGCCGCACGATCGACATTCGCCGCCTGCGCTCACTCTCGATCGATCTGTACACCGGCGATGCGAGCCTCGAGCTCTCTCTCGGCGTCGAGCACGTCGGTCCGGTCGAACGCGTGATCTCCGGCGGAACACTGCGCCTCGATCTCGTCGGTGCGCTCGCTCGTGCGCGGCGCAGCGCGACGCTCGTCCAGCGCGGTCCCTATGTCGGACCCGACGCGGTCCTCATCGAGGATGCGGAGCTGCTCGCGTAGCGGTCACTGAATGACGACGATCTCCTCGGTCCACTGCGCGATGTGGTTGCCCTGCGCGAGCTCCTGGAACGGCAGCCGCACCGCCGGGCCCGTCGCGGGCTGACCGGCAAGCGCGCGCTCGGGATAGAACGGCGCGAGCCAGAGCTGCGGCTTCTGATTGGCGGCGGAGCGAACCCCAAACGGACGGCGCGATGCGACCGTGAACCACATCACCGGCTCGTTCGCGGTCGCGGTCGGCTCGGCCGTGACGAACGGCGTCCACTTCGGCCACGAGTCGTGGCTCGCGGCGGCTTCGGCGAGGCTGAGCCGGATCGGTGGGAGGCTACCGTCCGCCTTGGTGACCCACATCTGCGCGTTCGCGTTGTCGTAGCTGTCGCCGCCGGTCGCCTGGTTGTAGAGCACCCAGTTGCTGTCGGGCGAGAACGACGGGTAGTACGGGAACGCGGTGCCGGTCTGCGCGACGAGCGTCCGCGGGGCGCCAACCGTCTTCGCCGTCGTGTCGTAATCGAACACGACCAGGCTCGATGCCGACGTCCAGACCTCGGTACCTGCAGTCAGCTTCGTCGCGACGATCGCGGTGCCGCTCGCAGCGACATCGGGGTGCGCGATCCGTCCGGCCGTGTAGAGCGGCGTGGTCACGCCAGTCTGGAGAACCGTGCGGTGGAGGCCGGTCGTCGTGGTGGTGAACATCTCCGAGTTGTCGGGGTGAATCGTGGCGAAGTTCCACTGCTGCGTGTTCTCGGTGAGCTGCTTCTGCAGGCCCGACACCTTGAGCGCGTTGCCGTAGTTCATGTTGCCGCCCTCGCGGCGATACGCAACGACGCTGCCGTCGCGCGACACCGCGTGACAGCCGACGCAACCGCTCTGTCCGACCGCCGGATAGAACTGCTCGGGCGGCGTGGCCTGAGCCGACATGTCGAACCGCATGATCGCAGCGCGCGTGGTGTTCCAGTAATAAACGCCGCC
>JAYUYE010000838.1:0-3255 GCA_043752985.1 Myxococcales bacterium | reverse complement strand
TCGCCGAGTTTCTCACGCTCGAGGGATTCACGGTCCACACCGTGGAGGACGGCGAAAAAGCGCTCACCGAGCTCCGGCTGCGGCCGTACGATCTGCTGATCACGGACCTGAAGATGCCGCGGCTCTCGGGCCTGCAGCTGCTCGAGAAGGTCGAGCAGGAGCGGCTCGGCGTCCTCACGGTCCTCATGACCGGCTTCGGGACGGTCGAGACCGCGATCGAGGCCATGAAGAAGGGCGCGTACGACTACCTCCTCAAGCCGTTCAAGGTCGAGGAGGTCATCCACGTCGTCGAGCGCGCGCTGTATCGCCAGCGCCTCCAGGCCGAGAACATCCGGCTTCGCGAGGCGCTGACGATCTACAAGGTCAGCGAGGCGCTCGCGCTGTCGCACGACCTCGAGCACATCCTCGACGTCGTCCTGCGCGCCTCGCTCGACGAGGTCAAGGCCGACGTCGCCACCCTGCATCTCCGCGACCCGCGGACCGGCAACTACGAGGAGCGCGTCAAGATCGTCGCCTCGGGCGACACCGGCTCGCTCCCGCATGCCGGTATGCCCTCGCCCGCCTTCGCGGTGATGATGGAGCAGTTCGGACAAGGCAATCCGATCCTGGCACACGGCGGCAAGGCGTCGCGGTTCTTCACGGAGTCGAGCCCGCCCGCCGAGCTGTCGTCGTTCGTCGCGGTGCCGCTGCAGGTTCGCGCGAGCATGGTCGGCGTGATCAACGTGTTCTCCTTCACGCCGGGCAAGAAGTTCGACGAAGGCCACCGCAAGATGCTCGCGGTGCTCGCGTCGCGAGCGGCGAGCGCGATCGACAACGCACGGCTCTACGGCGAGCTGCGCTCGAGCAACGAAGACCTCGTCAAGGCGAACGGCTCGCTCGAGGAGATGTTCCAGCAGACCGTCGCGGGGTTCGCGCAGGCGCTCGAAGAGAGCGACATGTACACGCGCGGCCACTCCGAGCGCGTTGCGGTCTACTCGGAGATCCTCGGCCGTGGGCTGACGCTCCCCGACGCGGAGGTCCGCCGCATCGTGCAGGCGGGCGTGATGCACGACGTCGGCAAGATCGGCGTCCGCTACGACATGCTCAACAAGCCCGGCAAGCTGACGCCCGAAGAAGTTGCGGTGTTCCGTCAGCACCCCGAGAAGGGCAAGCGCATCCTCGAGCCGGTGCCGTGTCTGCATCCGCTGATCGATGGCTGCTGGTGTCATCACGAGTGGTACGACGGCGGCGGCTATCCGCGCGGCCTCGCCGGTGATGCGATTCCGCTCGTCGGTCGCGTGGTCGCGATCGCCGATGCCTACGATGCGATGACGTCCGACCGTGCGTATCGCCGCGCACTGCCGCACGAGGTCGCGATCGGCGAGATCGAGCGCTGCGCCGGCACGCAGTTCGACCCCGAGCTGTCCGAAGCGTTCGTCAAGCTGATCGATGCATGGCGGGTCGTCATGCGCGAGCGCGGCCAGGATTCGCTGATCCCGCGCTGATGCCGGTCCGCGATTCCTACTGCTCGTTCTGCGGCACCAAGTATCCGGAGCCGCTCGCGTACCCGCGCACGTGCACGAGTTGCACGACGCAGGTGTGGGCAAACCCGATCCCGGTGTCGGTCGTGCTCGTGCCGGTGATCGAAGGCGCCAGGACAGGCCTGCTCGTCGTGCGCCGCGCGCTCCAACCCAAGCTCGGGCTGCTCGCGCTGGTCGGTGGCTTTCTCGAGGAGCACGAGTCGTGGCAACAGGGCGGAGCGCGCGAGGTCCGCGAGGAAACCGGCGCCCAGATCGACGTTTCATCGATCGTCCCGATGTGGTTCGCCTCGAGTGAGCCCCGGCCGAACCGCGTCCTCTTGTTCTCGACGGCCAGGCCGATTGCCGTCTCCGACCTGCCGCCCTTTCACGAGGACCACGAGACGTCCGAGCGTGGGCTCGTGTTCGGCCCCGAAGGGCTCGCCGAGGTGTTCGCATTCCCGCTCCATGTCGAGGCGGTCCGCCGCTACTTCGCGGACCGCGGGATCGCCGGTCTCCACGCGTTCACGGCGTACTGAGTCGCGCTATCGTCGAGCGGCATGCTCGGGTCGCTTGGCAAGTACCGTCTCGACACCCGCCTCGGCGGGGGCGGGATGGCCGAGGTGTTTCTCGCCTCGACTCAGGGTGCGGAAGGGTTCTCGCGCAAGGTCGCGATCAAGCGCGTCCTCCCCGGGTTCTCCGACAACCCGGCGTTCGCGAAGATGTTCGTTGCCGAGGCGCAGCTCAGCTCGCGGCTCGTGCATCCGAACATCGTCTCCGTCCTCGACTTCGACCGCGATGCCGAGAATCGCCTGTTCCTCGTCATGGAGCTCGTCGAGGGCCGCGACCTCGATGCGCTGGTGTCGAGCGGGCTGCTCCCGATCCCGGTCGTGATCTTCGTGATCAGCGAGGCGCTGCGCGGCCTGGGCTACGCGCACGATCTACCGAGCGGCGCGGACATGCGCGGCATCATCCATCGCGATGTCTCGCCGCACAACGTGCTGCTGTCGTGGGAAGGCGCGGTCAAGGTCTCCGACTTCGGCATCGCCAAGGCGAAGTCCGCCACCGAGGCGACCGCGTCGGTGTTCATCAAGGGCAAGCCCGCGTACATGAGTCCCGAGCAGGCGAATGGCGAAGCGCTCGACGGGCGTAGCGATCTGTTCGCGGTCGGCGTGATGTTGTGGGAGATGCTGCTCGGACGCCGCCTGTTCATGGGAGACGACACGCGCGCGACGCTCGCGGCGGTGCTGTTCAGCCAGATCCCGCGGCCTCGATCGATCCGCGGCGACCTCCCCAAGGATCTCGAACGTGTGGTGATGAAGCTGCTCGAGCGCGATCTGCCCGCGCGCTACGCGACCGCCGAGCAGGCGATCCACGATCTGCTCGAATGCGCGGATGCGCCGCGCAACGGCCGCGAGAGCTTGATCGGCTTGCTCGCGGAGCGGTTCCCCAACGACGCGCGGGTCCGCCAGAGCCTCGTGCGCTCGCGCGGTGTAGCGAGCAAAGCTCAGGCACCGCAAGCGGCGCCGCACTTCGCCAAGACGCAGCTCGACGGCGCACCGGTCGCCGCACTGCACAGCCTGGGCGCGCAGATGTCCGCGCCGACCGGAACGATCGAGCCGTATGCGCCGCGCCGGCGGACCGCCATGAAGATCGCCCTGATCGCACTCGTGACGATCGCGAGCGGTGCGGGTGCATTCCTGATCGTGTCATCGCGCCAGGGGCAAGCGAAGAGCGAGTCCGCGACACCCGATGCGCC
>JAYUYE010000837.1:0-3257 GCA_043752985.1 Myxococcales bacterium | reverse complement strand
CCCACTTCCCGACCACCTGCGGCGACGCGGCGACCCGGCGTTCCTCCGCCCGGATCTCCTTGACGATACCTAGCTTCATGGAACGCTCGCACGATGCCAAACCGCGCAGCTCCGCGAAAGGGCTGGGGCCTGAAAGGTAGGGGGCCTGTGCGAGACTCCGCCGATGGCTGATCGCACTGACCGCGACGAAGAGATCGCTGCCCTCCGCGCTGACCTCGAGGACGGCAAGGATCCATACCGGTGACGAGCCACGGCACCCGCTACGAAGAGCACGCAGGGTTGCTCACCCGCGTGATCGATCGGAACGGCAGTGTGCACGCGACCTTGACCTGGCGCGAGGACCAGCTCGAGACCCTCGAGGTTCCAGGCGCGGTCGTGCGTGGCGCCGTGGTCGACGACGCGTTGCTCGGCACCGCGCATGCGATCGAGCGCCCCCCCGGCGGCCTTGCTCTCGCGCCACGCCTGGCAACCACGCTGAGCGCGATCGATTGGGCGCGGCCGACGGAGATCCCCGCGATCGCGGCACCCGCGCGGATCCCCGCCGGCGCCGCCGCCCCGATCATGAACGTGATCGCGCTGCTCGCCGCGCGCGCCGGGATCCTCGCCCTGCGCTACGCCGGCCCGTACCCGACCCACGCGCTGTGGCGAACGCTCCTGCGCTCGTTCCGCACCGCCGCGACCGAGGACCAGCTCACCGACGACGCACTCGACCGCGCAGCACGGATCGCGCGCGATCCGATCGCGATCGACTTTCTGCCTGCACCGCACGAGCGCATCGCGATCGAGCACGGCCACGTCGAGCTGCGCGCGGGCATCGAACGCGTCGTGTTCCACGGCGTTGCCTACGTTGCCGATGGATCCCCGGCCCGGCTGGTCGCCGACGGCACGGACGTTCGCGCCGAGGTCTGGTTTGGCGACGATGTCCTCGCGCACGTCGCGACGTTCGCGGCCGACGGCACGGTCGTCGACGGCCCGCACTCCCTGCGCCCGTACGCGAGCGGAGTGATCGGCCGCGCGTTCCCACCGGCATTGCGGACCGCGCTCGCCGAGCTTGTCGCCGATGCCGTGCCCGAGGCTCTCGCGGCCGCGGCTCGCGCGACGGTGGCCCGGCGTCCGATCCGGTGGGCCGACCTCGGGGCCCGCGCCGCTGCGCACGACCATCGGGGGTTCGCCGTCCACGCCGCCCTGTGGGATCGGATCGCCCCGCTCGGCCTCGCCCGGCTCGCGCTCGCTCTCGCGGAAGCCCTTGGCCCGGTGGTCGCGGCGGAGGTCGCCGTCGAGGCTGCCGCCGTGATGTTGACCTGATGTCGCAGCGCGCCCGGAGCCTTGTTATCAACGGGCAATCACAACACGATCACGCGGACGAGGGGATCGCACCGCCCGAGGCGGCGAACGCCACGGGATCGAGCTCGAGCTCCCACGTCCCGCGCTTCGTCGGCTCGTCGAGTGCGATCTTGAGCAGCTCGAGGTAGCGCAGCCGCGGGATCTCGTACGCGCCGAACCGCTCGAGGTGATCGGTGTGGACCTGGCAATCGACGAGGCCGATGTTCCAATCGTCGAGCTGACGGATACACGCGACGTACGCGACCTTCGACGCATCCGGCGCGATCGCGAACATCGACTCGCCGAAGAACGCCGCACCGAGGGAGACCCCGTACAGCCCGCCGACGAGCTTGTCGCCCTCCCAGGTCTCGATCGAGTGCGCGAAGCCGAGCTCGTGGAGCTTCGTATAGGCGTCGACCATCTCGGGGATCAGCCAGGTCCCGTTCTGTCCGGGGCGCGGCGCCGTGGAGCAGCCCTCGAGGACCTGGAGGAATGCGGTGTCCATCTTCAGCTCGTAGGGCCGACGCCGGATCGTCTTCTTCAGACTCTTCTGCACGACAAGGTCGCGCGTGGTCATGATCATGCGCGGATCGGGCGAGTGCCACAGGATCGGCAGATTCTCGGCGTACCAGGGGAAGATGCCCTGCGTGTACGCGAGCAGCAAGCGTTCGGTGCTCAGGTCACCGCCAAGCGCCAGCAATCCGTCCTCGGCGAGGTGGACGGGCGGAAACACGAGGCGGTCATCGAGCCGGAATACCGGCATGACCGCAGCATAGCGCGCTAGCTGCGGCGGCGGCGGCGGAGCACCGCGAGGAGCGGGAGAAGAATCGCGGCGAAGCTTCCGTTGCCTCCGGCGTTGCATCCGCCGGTGACTTCGATTCCGTCATCGTGGGCATCGTCGGACTCGCCGCTGTGGTCCTCATCGCCATTCGGCGTGATCGTGACGGCGATATTCATCGTGCCGAGGTCCTCACCGTCGGCGACGAGGGTGAACTGCGTGAACGCCGGGGTCTCCTCGGAGACCATCGGTCCGACGATCTCGATGTCGATCGTGCCGCGCGAGCCGGGAAGGATCGACGTGTTGATCGGGCCGACCTCGGTCGGGGAGGTCCAGGTCTGCGGGTCGAACAGATTGCTCGCCGTGCCGCCGGAGACCATCAGCCGCGTCGTCGCTGGCCACGGAACAGCCCCCGTGTTCTCGATCGTGACCGAGTACGTCGCGTGCGCACCGGGGGCGATCCGGTCCGGACCATCGACCGCGAGAATGTTCGCGCCGATCTCGCGATTGACCGAGCCGCAGCTCGCGCCGGTCGCGAAGCCGGTCGCCGGGGCCGCGCGCAGGCGGGACTCGGTCTGCGGTCCGTAGGAGCCGTCCTCCGAGATCTGGTCGGCCGGGTTGTTGCGGTTCCACAGCCGCTGAAACGCGAGGACGTCCTTGCCGCGGATGTCGGGGGACGCCAGGTGATCGAAGTGCACGTCGTCCCCGGGCACGGAGTGCGACCAGCCCTGGTTGCGCATCGCGGTGACGCGCGAGCCCCAGTTCGCGATGTCGAGAGCCCGTCCGCTCTGGTGGTTCGAGCGGCCCGGCTGGGCGGCGGCGGTGATGCCGCAGCGACCCTGCTGGTACCAGCGATAAAGCAGGTACTGCTGCGCGACCGTACGGAACGCGCTGTTGATCTGGATCGTGTTGCCCGTGCTGACCTTCATCAGCGCGGTCTTCGCCGGTGCGCCGAGGTACGGCAGCACCGCGTTGCTGTTGACCGTCAGGTTCCCGCCCAGCGTGAACTTCGTCAGGCTCGTCGGGTTCATGCAGCTGATCTCGTCGGCGATCTGCTTCGACAATCCGAGCACGACCGCCGTCGAGCAGCCGGACGACGAGTAGGTGGACACCGACACCTCCGACGTGGTCGCGCTGTAGGTGTCTTCCGTATCCA
>JAYUYE010000836.1:0-3262 GCA_043752985.1 Myxococcales bacterium | reverse complement strand
AGGTCGCGGTCAGCCGGTTCGAGCCGTCGACTTGCTCGATCGCGAACGGCAGCTGGAGCTCCTTCGCACCGGCGGAGATTGGCAACGCACGCTTCTGACCGGTTGTCGGCGGCGCGCTCGCGAGGAAGGCATCGCCCGACAGCATCGGCACGTTGAACGTCTGATCCTGCGGCTGGCGCCGGAACGTCCAGATCAGCGTAACGGGCACGGTCTCGCCGATGAACACCGGGCGGCTTGGGAGCTCGAGGGCGATCTTCATGTCGTCGGCGACCGGGACGGTGCTGACGGAGACATCGCCGGCCTGCGCCGTCGCCGTCTTTGCGCCTTGCGTGACGGTGGTCGCCGGAACCCGCAGGGGACCGGGCTTGTGGACCTCGACGCGCCAGCGCAGCGACCACGTCACCCGCACCGCGTCGGAGCGGCGGCCATTCACGATCTGGATGCTGCGCGAGACGTTCGGCGTCGCGCCGAGCGGCGTCACCATCGCGTTCGGCAGCTCGAGCTTGGGCAAAGTCGGCGCGGGTTGTTCGTCGAAGCCGTCGACCGTGAGCTCGAGCTGGAACGGGACATCGACGTGCGGCTGGCCACCGTCGAGGCGGAACTGGGCGCGTGGCTCGTCCGCACGGGCGGTGCTCGCGAGCACGCCGATCAACACGAGGACGACCATCGAGGGCAGTGCGTGGCGCATCACCAGTCCTTCTCGGCCGGATCGCCCTGCGATTCCTGCTTGCGTCGTTCTTTCTGCCTCCGAGCATCGTCATCACGCGCGCGCTGGCTCGCGCCTCCGGGTTTCTGGTCCTGCTTGTCCTGCTGGTCCTGCTTGTCCTGCTGGTCCTGCTTCTTGTCGTCCTGTTTCTTGTCGTCCTGCTTCTGATCCTGCGGCGGCTGGAGCAGACGAAGCGCGGCTTCGAGGTGCTCGATGGCCTTGGCCTGGCTCTTCACGGCGGGCTCGAGGCTCTCGCTGGACGTCTTCGTGTCGCGTGCCTTCGTCAGCGTGCGATTGGCGTCGCCCATCTCGCTCTCTGCGAGCCGGACCTCGGCAGCGGCAGCGGACAGGGTCTTCGGATCGGGGCCGCCTTGCTGCGGCGGCTGCGCCGGTGCCTTGCTCGCGGCGTCGGCCTGCGCGGCGAGCGCATCTGTGATCGCCTTCGCCATCTCGCCGTGACCGGTCTGCCGGCCGGCAAGCCCAGGAACCTTTGGTTCGCGCGACAGCGGATCCTCGGCGTGCGCCGCTGACGTCTGATCGCGGGTCTCGCCCTGATCGCGGATCAGCTGCTGCAGGTGTTCGATCACCGAGAACAGCAGCTTGCGCAGCTCGGTCAGCTTCGCGTCGGCGTCGTTCGCCGGCAGCAATGGATCGGTGTTCGCTGCGAATGCCTTCGTGAGCTGTTCGAGCGCGGTCTGGGCCTGGCCTCGCAGCTCCTCGGCACGCGCCAGCATCTGGCGCTGTTGCTCGATCGCCTGCTTCGCCGTCTCGACCTTCTCCTTCGGCGTACCGGCGGGTGGATCCTGGAGGCCCGCCACCTCTTCGGCGATCAGCTCCTTGAGTCGCGGCATGCGCGCGATGTTGCGCGCGAGTGCGTCGCGGGTCTCCTTCGCGCGCTCGTCGGCCTTCATCTGCTTCGCGGCGTCGGGGCCGAGCATCGTCACGAGTTGATGGTGATCACCGTACGCGAGCTCGACGGTCTGCTTGAGATCGGCGAACTGCTCGATCGCACGGGACAGGGCAACCAGCGCGGCGCGCTCGTGCTCGATCGCGGGTGCCAGCGTAGTTCCCGCCAGCGACTGGCGTGCGCGATCCATCGCGGCGCTCGCCTCGACGACGAACGGCACCGCGACCTTGACGCGCTCGACAAGCTTCGCCTGCTTCGGATCGGGAGGTGTCGCGGGCGGCGGATTGGCCGGATCGCTCGCGGCCGCGAGGCGCGCGCGGACTTCTTCGAGCCGGTCGCGGACGCCACCTTGGCGCTCGCCGATCAGCGGGGACGCGAGCCAGCCGGGCACCTCGGTAGGGACCTGCTGATCCGGACCGAGCTCGAGCGTGCCGGCCGCACGAGCGGCGTACGTGGTCTCCTGCAGGATCACGAGCTCGTCTTGCGCGACGCCGCGCAGCACGTTGATCGGATCTAGCAGCTGCTCGCGCGCGCGCTTGAGCGCGGTCAGCGCAGCCTCTGCCTTGACCACACCCTCCTCGGCGGCGAGCTCCTGGAGCTTGCGTCGCGCCTCCGCGATCCGATTGCGGCTGTCGAGGAGGTAGAGGTCGAGGTTCTCGAGCTGGACCACGCGGAGGCGCTCTTCGTCCGTGCGCTTGTCCTCGGCCTTCTTGCCGATCGTATCGATCTCGTCGGATGCGAGGTCGACGATCACGCCGGCCTCTGCAACGATTCCGCGCTCGCGATCCGCGAGGTGCGTCAGCGTTCCCTGCTGCGCGAGCGGATCCGTACCGCCGGCCTCCTTGATGGCGCGCCACGCGCCACGCGCATCGTCGAGGAGCGTGCGCTGGTCGGCGATCAGACGGTCGAGTCGAGCCTCGAGCGAGCTCTCTCCTTTGCGCAGCTCGTCGCCGATCGCCTGCACGCGGGCGCGTACGATCGCGAGGTTCGCGAGCGTATTCGGGTCATTCTTGCGCAGCCGCGACGCGTCGCTGAACCACGACAGCGCCTGCTGCGCGAGCTCGAGCGCCTTGTCGAGGTCGGGCTTCTCGCCTTGCTTCACCTGGTCGGCGTGCGCGGCGTACGCGACGCCGAGGTCGTACGCCGCGTGGAACCGCAGCTCGGGATCGACGCCGGCCTGGCTCCGTGCGTCGAGCAATAACTTCTGTGCGGACTCGAACTCGCCCTTCGCGATCGCAGCGACGCCCTGGTTGTAGATGTCACGTGCGGCGCGATGTTCGCCACCACAGCCGGCGATCAGCACCATCACGATCAACGCTCTCATCACGGGGTCCTCCGATCACCGGCGCCGGCCGCCGCGGCCAGTGCACCGAGCAAGCACACGAGACAGCCGAGGACGAGCCACTGGAACCGCTCCGCCGGAATCCGGCGGACTGCAGCATCCGATGCCGCGCGCAGGATCGGCGCGACGTGACTCTCCATGATCGAGTCGAGATCGATCGCGGAGGTCCCGGCCGGGATGTACACGCCTTCGGTCACCAGGGCGATCTTGCGAAGCTGGTCGCCGTTGAGCTTGCTGATCACCTGCTTGCCGTCGTGCATCAGCGGCTGGCGAGCGCCGGTCTGCGGATCGGTGAGCGTGATCGGGC
>JAYUYE010000835.1:0-3266 GCA_043752985.1 Myxococcales bacterium | reverse complement strand
TCGTGGCGCTTGATCGGCGGGTCACCTGGCACCCGTTCACTCAGATGGCCGAGTGGTCTCCGCTCGTGATCGCGCGCGGAGAGGGCAGCTGGCTGTTCGACACGGCTGGCCGGCGCTACCTCGATGCCGTCAGCTCGCTGTGGTGCAACGTCCACGGTCATGCGCAGCCGCGACTCGATCGCGCGCTTCGCGATCAGCTCGAGCGCATGGCGCACTCGACGTTCCTTGGTCTCTCGCACGAGCCCGGGATCCGGCTCGCGGCCGCGTTGATCGACGTGGCGCCGCCGGGACTGACCCGTGTGTTCTATTCGGACTCGGGCTCGACCGCGGTGGAGATCGCGCTCAAGCAGTCATTCCAGTACTGGCAGCTTCGCGGTCGACCGACCAAGCAGCGCTTCCTCCGACTCGGCGACGCCTATCACGGCGACACGCTCGGCGCGGTCGGGGTCGGCGGCATCGACCTGTTCCACCGGGTCTTCGGGCCGCTGCTCGTCCAGTCGATCGCGCTGCCGTCACCGGCCGGAACCGACGGCTCCGAGTCACTGGCCCGGCTCGAGTCCGAGCTCGCGAACCGGGCGGACGAGATCGCTGCGTTGGTCATGGAACCTCTGGTCCAGGGCGCCGGCGGGATGCTCGTCCATCCCACTGGCTTCCTGTCCGCCGCCGCCGCCCTCTGCCGGCAGCATGGCGTCCATCTGATCTGCGATGAGGTCGCGACCGGGTTCGGCCGGACCGGGACGTTGTTTGCGTGCGAGCAGGAGTCGGTCGCGCCGGACTTCCTGTGTCTCGCAAAGGGGATCTCCGGCGGTTACCTCCCCCTCGCCGCGACGCTCTCGACCGAGGAGATCTACAGCGCCTTTCTCGGCGCTCGGGCCGAGCTCAAGCACTTCTTTCATGGCCACACGTACACGGCGAACCCGCTCGCTTGCGCTGTCGGCCTCGAGTCTCTGGCGCTGCTCCGCGAGTCCACACTCGCCAATGCGCAGGCCCGGATCCCGGAGCTCGCCGCGGCCCTGTCCCGGCTCGCGTCTCTTCCTGGTGTTCAGGCCGTTCGGCAGTGCGGCATGATGGCCGGCATCGAGCTTACTCCCAGCGTAGGCCGTGCCCTCGGCGTCGAGGTCTGCGAGAGAGCGCGGGCCCACGAAGTCATCCTCCGGCCTTTGGGAGACGTCGTCGTCTGGATGCCTCCACTATCGATCCGCGCAGACGAGATCCTTTTTCTCGAGCATGCGACGATGGTGTCGATCATGGCGATGGGATCAGGTTGAAGGGTTTCTTCATTACGGGGACGGATACGGGCGTCGGCAAGACCTTCGTGACCTGCGCGTTCGCCAAGGCGGCGACGGCTCGCAAGCAGAAGGTCTTCGCGTTCAAGCCGATCGAGACGGGCTGCCCGATGGTCGATGGCCGACTGTTCGGGTCCGATCAGGAGCTGCTCGCTCAGGCGGCCGGCAACTGGCAGCGTGGTTCGCACCGCGGGGTCTACCGGTTCTCGCAGGCGGCCGCTCCGCTGGTCGCCGCGACCGCCGAGGCGGAGACGATCGACCTCGAGTGGATCGCGGACGTGTTCAAGAAAGGCTCGTCCGAAGCGGACCTGGTCCTCGTCGAGGGCGCCGGGGGCTGGCGGGTCCCGATCACCGAGAGCGTGGACATGGGGGGCCTGGCGAAGCGTCTCGGCCTGCCGGTCATCGTGGTCGCACGGGGCGGGCTCGGGACGATCAACCACTCCCTCCTGACCATCGAGGCGGTCGAGAAGGAGGGTCTGGTCCTCCACGCTGTGGTGCTGAACCCGTTGCCCGCGGACGAGCCTGGACTCGCTGAGAGCAATGCGGTGGAGATCCGACGGCAGTGGAAATCAGGAACCGTTCTGGTCGGGACCGACCACGACGTTCTTGCGACCTAGTTGCCGCGGGGAGTGTTCCATGTGAAAACGTTCCCGTGGAAACATTTTCCCGTGGAACGTTGAGCCCATGGTGGGTCACCGGCCTCGTGGAGGGCGAGGGCTCGTTTACATTCAACAGGAGCGGAAAGCAGCTCGCCGTTGTATTTGCTCTGAGGCTCACTGCCATGGATCGCGGCATCGTTGAACGGGTTCAGGACTTCTTTGGCGTGGGCAAGATCTACACGGCCAAGGCTCAAGTTCCCACGGAGACCAGCGGTGCCACCAAGACCGCCGCGTACTACCGGGTGCTCCGGCACAACGAGCTTCCCCGGATCGTCGAACACTTCGACGAGTTCCCTCTTCAGAGCTCCAAGGCCAACAGCTACGAGATCTGGCGCGCAATGGTGGCCCTCAAGCGGGAGTTCAGGGGCCGCAACCACGCCGCACTCGATGAGCTCGCGGTGGCCTTGTCCGCCTCCCAGCCTCGTAACCAGAGCTGGCGCTAGACGGCCAGACGGAGCTCGCGAAACAGCTTGGTCAGAGCGGCGGGCTGATGATGGGCATTGAGCCCGCTCGGGTTCGGTAGGACCCAGACGATGGTCGATCCGATCGGCTCGGGCTGCCGGCCGCCGACCGCCTTGCGGTTGGCGAACGCGATCCGGTAGGCGGTGAAGCCGACGATCGCGAGGAACCGAGGCTGGTAGCGGAGGACCTTGCGGCGGAGCAGGCGTCCGCCCTCGATGAGCTCCTCGTTGGAGAGCTCGTCGGCACTCGCCGTGGTCCGGGCGACGACGTTCGTGACGCCGAAGCCGAGGGGGAGAAGCAGTCGGTCCTCGAAGCCGGTGAACAGGTGCGGCGTGAACCCGGCCGCGTGAAGCGCCGGCCAGAACCGGTTTCCCGGCCGGGCGAAATGATGGCCGACGGCTGCCGAGTACAGCCCGGGATTGATGCCGCAGAACAGAACTCCGAGGTCCGGGGCGATGATGTCGCGGAGCTTCTTCGTCTCGGCGGCCCGTAGCTGCTCGGGCGTCGGCCGCCACGGAGTGTGCTTCATGGAACGTTCGATCACGCCGGGCGCCGAACGACCACGATGGCGCGCGTCTTGTCCTCGAGCGCGTAGGAATGACGTTCGACCTCGTCCGGGAGATCGCCGCGCTGCATGGCCTCGAAGCCAAACACCCGGCCACCGGGACGCACGAGAGACAGGCCCATCGTGAACCACTCCGGGAGGTCGAAGGTCGCGCGCGAGGTCGCGGCATCGTAGTCGTGAACGTCGTGATCCTCGGCGCGCCGCGCAAACGCCTCGAGGTTCACGAGCATGAGCTCGCGGGCGGCGGTCCGGAGGAACGCGTGCTTCTTGTGGACCGGCTCGAGCGCGGTGAAG
>JAYUYE010000834.1:0-3268 GCA_043752985.1 Myxococcales bacterium | reverse complement strand
CCCACTCCTGCAGCTCGGTCAACAGCATCGATACCGACCCGGTCGACAGTCCGAGCCGCTCCCCGAGATCGGTGGAGTTGAGGGGATGATCCTCGAGGTAGAGCACGGCCCACATCCGGCCCATGTTGCGCTTGAAGCCCCACGATTCGATCAGAGCGCCGATCGCGTCGGCGACCTTGAGTACCGCAGGATCGACCTTCACTTATTCTCGTCGTCGTCGTCGGGGCGGGCGACGGCGTGCTCGCGGGTCGTCACGCGCACGCTGCCACCTTCGAGCGGCAAGGCCCCGACGTGCGACGCCTCGTGGCGGCGACGGTTGATGATCTCGACGATCTCGCGCTGCGACAGACCGCCCGAGGGTCGGATCGTCACGCTCGCCTCGCGCCCGGTGCGAAGCTCACGAGCGGTGACGCTGAGGATCGACTCGACGTCGACCGTCATCACCAGCTCGACGCGCGCCGAGCCGGGCGGGCCAGGCGGCAGATCGTCGAGGACGACCTGACCGAGCTTGCGGTTCTTGGTGACGTCGGCCGAATCGCCCTGATAGAGCTCGATCGAGACGAACTTCTGATTCTCCGAGGTCGTCGCGAATAGCCGCTTCGCGCGAACGGGGAGCATCGAGTTGCGCGGCATCACCACGGCAAACCCGGAGTCGCCGACCTTGATGCCGATGTCGTGCGGCGTGACGTCGAGCAGCGCGGCGTCGCTCGCGTCGCCCGACAGAATGCCCGCGTAGTGAGCCGCGCCGAGCGCGACCACCTCGTCGGGGTTCGCGCCCTTCGACGGCTTGCGCCCGAAGATCCGCTCCACGACGGCCTGCACCGCGGGCGCGCGCGTCATGCCTCCGACGAGCAGAACTTCTTCGAGCTGAGCGGGCTGGAGGCCCGCGTCTTCGAGCACGCGCAGCGTGGGCGCCTCGAGCCGATCGAGCAGATCCTTGGTCATCGCGTCCATCTGGTCGCGCGTCACGAGGCGCTCGAAGTTGATCGGCGCGCCGTGCTGATCGTTCGCGAGGAACGGCAGCTGGATCGTGGTCTCGGCGTCGACGGACAGCGCCTTCTTCGCGTTCTCGCATGCCTCGCGGAGCCGCGACATCGCCATCGGAATTCCAGTGAGGTCGACGCGGTACTGGTCGAACACCTCGTCGACGATTCGTTCGAGCATCCGGCGGTCCCAGTCCTCGCCGCCGAGCGCGCTGTCTCCGCCGGTCGCTAGAACTTCGAAGATCCCGTTGTCGACGGACATGATCGAGATGTCGAAGGTTCCGCCGCCGAGATCGAACACGGCGATCAGCCGGCGTCCTTGACCCACGCGATGTGCGCCGTATGCGAGCGCCGCCGCGGTGGGCTCGTTGAGGATGCGGACGACATCGAGGCCTGCGATCTGACCGGCATCGCGCGTCGCCTGGCGCTGCGCATCGTCGAAGTACGCGGGCACCGTGACGACAGCGCGGGTGACCGGCTCGCCAAGCGCTTCCTCCGCGACCTGGCGGACGCGGCGGAGGATGTGCGACGCGACCTCCTGCGGGCTGATCGGCTGGCCGTGCACGCGGACCCACGCGTCACCGTTCGGAGCAGCGACGATCCGGAAGGGTGCGAGCCGTGCGAACCACGAGACATCGTCGGCGTTGACCTTGCGGCCGATCAAACGCTTCACGCCATAGACCGTGGCCGAGGGGTTGGTGACCGCTTGCCGCTTCGCGGGGGTGCCAACGGCGATCTGTCCGCCGGTCGACCAGCTCACCCACGACGGCGTGGTGCGCTCGTTGTTGAGGCCCGACAGTGTGGTCGGCTGGCCTTTGCTGTCGAGCACCGCAACGCAGGAGTTCGACGTTCCAAGATCGATTCCGATGATCTTCGACACGGCGTTATTCCTTCTTGCCCATGAGGCGGGTCAACAGCCCCTTGCGCTCGTTCGTCGCCTGACGACGCATGTCCGCGAGCTCGCGTGCCGCTCGCTCGTTCGATGGATCGATCTCGAGTGCTGCCTCGAACCTCTGCGCCGCCTCGAGGCGATCGCGCTGCGCCATGGCGCGCAGACCCTCCGCTACCTCGACACCGGCGCGAGCGGGGCGATCGCCTGGATTCTTCTTCGCCGCCATCTTGTACGCGAGGATCGCATCGTCGAACTTGCGCTCGTCGAGCAGGTCGTCGATCGGACTCCGGTCGGCGTCGGCGACGAGGTTTGGCGGTGGAATCGTCGCCGGCTTTGCGGGCGCTGCGATCCGGTGAACGCCGTGGCTCGCTATGTTGCGCGGCGGATCCGGAACGATCCGCGCCATGCCTTTGCTCGGCGTCTGGGACGACGGCATCGGGACCGTGGGGATAGGCTGGCTTCGCGCCGGCGGAACGGCAACCGTCGGCGTGGGTGGCGTCTCGCCGGGACGCATGGTCGGCGTGGCGTCGGTGATCGCCGTGGGGAGCTCCGGCTTGAGCCGTGGAATCGGCGGCGACGGTGGTGTCACGACGGCGACGGGCGCGGTCTGCGCGCGCGGCGGTTTGACCGGAATTGGCGGCGGCGTCGGCGCACGGACCGGGACGGGGCGGGGCGCGGGCCGACCCAGAGCGGCCAGTGCTTGCGCGCGGCTCGCGTCGTCACCGAGCTTGCGATACGCATCGCGGATCAGGATGAAGATTTCGGCGGCGAGCTGGCGCAGCTCGGTCGACTCGTAGCGAGCAAACAGATCCGGGTGATAGCGCTTCGTCAGATCGCCGAACGCGGCACGGACGTCGGAGTCGCTCGCCTCGTAGCCCACGCCGAGCACGAGAAACGGGTTGAGCTTGCGCAGGCTCTCGGCCTCGGACACCAGCGCCTTGATCAGGTCCTGCTCTGCCGCGTTGACGTCGTCGCTATCGCCGACCGCGGGCACCGGACCGGTCGATGGCGAAGCGCTGACCACGAGAATGCCGGTCGCCGGTGTGTCGCGGCGCTTCACTTCCGCTGCGAGCGCGCTCTCGATCATCCATATCGAGCTCGCGGGGATCGGGGCGAGCTTGAGCTCGACGCCATCTCCACGCTGCGGATCCGTGACGTGTTGCTCGACCACGCCGGCCAGCACGATCACCGATGCGCTTGGCAGCGTCAGGTCGATCTTCACGGCGGTACCGATCGGCGGTGGAGTCCCTGCCTTGAGAAACATCGAGCCGCGGCTCAGGTCGCGCTTGTAAATGGTCGCCAGCTGCTGCCATGAGGCGCACCGGAGCTTGATACTGAGCGGACCCATCGCCATCAGAATGTCCGTGAGATCATAGGCCGATCACGGCTCGCG
>JAYUYE010000833.1:0-8080 GCA_043752985.1 Myxococcales bacterium | reverse complement strand
CTTGCGAAGTACTTCGACGAGGTCGATCAGAATCCGGCCCGCTTCAAGCCCTAGGATTGGCTTCACCGGTCGGCCGTGCGGCGCGATGCATCGGATCTAGTCCTCCTCGCGCGGAGTAGACGGTGGTAGAGGCCGTCGGGGGCGCGGCGCGGTGTGGTGTGCGTCGAGCGCGACCACATACCTCGCCGCGTCGTCCATCAACGCGTGGATCCTGAGCGGACGCGTCGTACGTCGTACGTCGATGTGGAGCGCCGTCCCGCGACAGACGTCGCCGTGAAACAGCGAGCCCGGATGCTCGGCCTGTACCGCAACCGGGTGTGTCCTTCCGGACGCACGCCACGCGGCAGTCCTGCCTCGCAACGTCATCCCCCACGTGGCACGACGAGGATGACCGCCACGCACCCGACGTACCGATACCGACGACACTGCACCCACGCCCTCTCCGGCGCTGCGTCGGCGTCTTGCGGACCGAAGATCGCGCGGTCACGGAACCCGTGGCCATGCAGGCTCGGGCCACACCGTGGGCATCGCCCTGGACGAGCTGCGTCGGGTGAGTGTCGCTGTGCGATCCATCTCTTGACGTCGAGCTTGGCGTGAGCGCTGAGTAAACTGCTCTGGGTCGGCTTGGTCACTGGGTCCGACCCGGAGCACGACGTCGGCGGTGTCACAGCACCGTCGACGTCACCCATTTTCGGCGAGCACCACGCCCAGACCCGGATAGTCGGACGATGCTTCTACATCAGGAATCCGGACCGAGACCCTCCACCGGTCGTGATGGCGTCCGATCCGTCGAACATCAACCAGTCCGCCCTGAAAACCGGCCCCTGTCCATCGACGGAGGTGCTCCCTGACAATGATCAAACGTGCGCTCTCCACCGCGCATCGACTTTCATCCCGCCAAGTCGAATCCGCGACCCGTCATCCATGTACAAAATCGTAGCCAAGGAAGCGGCATTCCGTAGAGTCTCGAATGGTGAGGTCATCGACTGAGGGCTCAATGAGATGAGATTCATTGAAGCCATGTTGGTACTTGTCAATCTGCTGACATTCTTCGCATTGACAGTGTCGCTGCCCGGCGCGATGCGCTGGATTCATTGGTCGGCCCCTCTCGCGCTGCCGATAGCCGTCGCTCAGGTACTGGCTGAGGGGGCGCGATGGCAAATGATCCCCGTGTACGTACTCGCCGGCCTGTTCTTTCTAATCTGGCTGCTGAAGCGAATCGTACCGGCGGGCCAGCCGGCCCGGCCGAAACGCAGCCAACGGGTTGTAGTTGGCTTGGCCGTCGGCCTGGGAGTCCTCGGGCTGGCGGTCTCCATCGCTCTTCCGATCGTCCTCCCTGTGTTTCGCTTGCCGCATCCCGGCGGGCCATACGAGATCGGCACCTTGACGTACCACTGGGTGGATGCCGATCGCTCAGAGGCCTTCAGCCCGGATTCGAATGCCCGTCGTGAGCTGATGGTGCAAATCTGGTATCCCGCCGAGCCAAACCCGTCATCGCCGCGCGCTCGCTATCTGGAGGATGCCGACGCTCTTGCGCAGTCATTCGCGCGGCTGCGCCGCTGGCCGGGTTTCACCTTCGCGCACCTGAGGTACGTCACCTCAAACGCCATCGCCTCGGCTACCGTTTCAGATGACAAGCCCGGCTACCCGGTGCTGATCTTCATGGAGGGGCTAACGGGTTTTCGCCAGATGAATACCTACCAAGTCCAGGAGTTGGTCTCGCACGGCTATGTGGTCGCCGCGATCGATCAGCCGTATGTCGCTGCGGTCGTGGTCTTCCCGGATGGGCGTCAGGTTGACGGGCTGTCGAAGGATCAGACAAACGCCCTGATTCAACAGAGCGTCGCTCCGGGCGAAACCGCACCGACACTGAACGGCCGGGCATTTCAGCAAGGCATCGTCCCGTATCTCGCGCGAGATGCCATCTTCACGCTGGACCAGCTGACCGCTCTGAATCAGGCAGACCCGAACGGCATCCTGAAGGGGCGGCTGGACCTGCAGCGTGCCGGCATCTTCGGGGTCTCGCTGGGTGGCATCGCTGTCAGCGAAGCCTGTCGGCTGGAGCCACGATTCAGGGCCTGTCTCGTAATGGATGCCCCCACGCCTGCCGACGTGGTCGTGACGGGTTTGCATCAGCCAACCCTCTGGATTACCCGGGACGCCAGGACCATGCAGCTCGAAGGTTGGCCACAGGCCGATATCGAGCAACACCAGACCACCATGAGAGCGGGATTCCAAAGTTTGCGTGGAGATGGCTACTTCGTACGCGTACCCGGGATGTTTCACGCCAACCTGACCGACTTCCCGCACTGGTCCCCGCTGTTCTCCTGGCTCGGTGTCACTGGGCCGCTCGACGGACCGCTGGCGCACGACATCATCAACGCATACTCGTTGGCGTTCTTCGATCGGCACCTCAAGGGCGAGGCGGAGGCGCTGCTCGACGGGCCGGCGAGTCGATATCCTCAGGTGCTCTTCGAAACGCGCCGGCATGGGTCCACTGAATGATCAATCTCGGCCCGATCGTGGCATCTCTCCAGTGAGCCGGCGTGACCGCCGATTCCACGTGAGCGCCAGGCAAACACGACGTGAGGCGTCGCGCCCGGGACGCGCGCATCTTGGAGGTCACGATGCCCGCCACTCGTTTCGCGGCTCCCTTGGCAAGGCACGGGCATTCAGCGCAGTCGTCGGGCGGTCGATACAGCGGCGGAGTGCGCGATCAGGTGTTGTGCGGAATGTTGATTCCGGTCCGTCGCGCGGTGGGCACGATTCCGCGCGTCCATGCGGGTAGTCGTTTTTTGCGGCGGAACGTCAGCGACCCGCGGTCGAAAGTCGCGACGTGGCTGTAAGGCTCATCGACGTCGCTGTTGTCGTACAGCTTGACGGTCGTGACGAACGACAGAGCGCTCTTCAAGTTCCCGAGAGAGCGTTCAAAGCGCGAAGCGATCCGGTATGGCGGGACGTCATGACCTCTGCGCGCGATGCGCTGGTCCACGCGACGTGCCAGAAGATCGGCGCTGCTAACACCGATGTAGATGTACCCGTTCACGGGGTGGACTCCGGATCTCCCCGCGGCACGCGAGGGATCGACTCCGGACGATCGGCGTGATCTTCGGCGCGTGCCACCGGCAACGAGACGCCTGCGAGCTTGGTCATCTCCGCGCGCGCGATCGCCTCGAGCTCGAACGGAAGCCAGGCGCGCGAGACGTCGACGTCGATCATCGTCGTCGCGTGACGGACGAGCAGCACCTGGCTGGTGGCGGCGAACTCTAGCGATCGACAACGTGACATGGGACGCGACACGGTGATTCTGCTCGATACGCACGTCCTGGTTCGCGATCTCATGGGCGACAAGAAGCTCGGGAGGCGAGCCGTCACCACAATCGACAAGGCGCTTGCTGTCGACGAGTTGTTCGTCTCGGCGATCTCCTTCTGGGAGGTCGCGATGCTGGTCGAGAAAGGACGACTCGAACTCGACATGACAGTGTCGGCCTTCCGCGCACTCACGTTGCGGCATGGGATAACGGAGGACCCGGTCGACCGTGAGGTAGCGCTCTCGGCAGCCGAGCTCCCGGAATCTCACGCGGATCCAGCGGATCGGATGCTCGCTGCAACTGCCATTCTTCGCGGACTCACACTGCTCACGGCGGACGAAATCTTGCTCGACTGGAAGCTTCGAGGCTTCAAAGCGCAGGATGCGACCTCATGAGCTCGACGTGCTGCTCTCCGGAATGCCATCGCCGGTCGAACGCCTGACGTGCGCGCTTGAGCGACCGACCTCTACCCGTATCCGGGAAGGGGCGGTTGCACACGAGGTGGTCGGTCATCGCGCGGCGGCGCGTGCTGGTCGAACGCAAGACATTCCGGTGCTGGAAGCAGCGCAGGCGAGCATCAGAGCCGCGCGGTTTGCGCCAGGACTGACTGCAATCGAGCGCCTCACGTTGATCCGCGACGCGGTGGAACGTCCTCACAAGGCGGGCCTCCGTGGCGCATGATGTGGGTGGCCACGGTCACGCTGCACGATCGCAACGGAGAGGCGCTGCACACCATCCGCTACGGCGCGATGCCCGCCGACAGTTGTGAGAGCCTGGGGAGTTTGTTAACGAGTTTGCGACACCGGCACGCATCAGTTTAGTGAGTTGATCTCGATCTGGTCAGCCTGATCCGCGATCGGCTTTCAACTGACCAAAAAATCCGGAGCGCGTTCGGGTCACTCGCGCCGCGAGAACGAGGGGATCCTCCAGGGTCGACTAGACAACGCGCGGTGATTCCACGTAGCGCGCGCATGGAGAACTCGCGTTGGGTGTCGAGCGGGGTCGTTGCGTGCGTGTTGTCCGCGCTGACTGGCTGCGACTATGTCGCGAAGCTCGAAGTGCTGCAAACGAGGAACTTTCCTCGAAAGCGCGTCGGAAAAAAGGGAAAGAAGCTACTGGTCGGTGACGGCGTGATTGGCGAGCCGATCGACACGGGCGATGGGCTGATCTACCCGATCGATACGTTTCTTCGTTGAGCGCGGATCAGGCCTCGACTAGACCCGAGCACGGCCGGCCTTTCACCACGGTCACGAGGTCCCAGATCACAGATTCTGCCGTGGCGGATCTCGAGCGTGCGTTCGCCTACCTCACGGATGTCCCTCCCGAGGGCACAGGTCGAGCACGCGCGCGTCGGCGGCGAGCTCGATCGGATCGAGGATCCGGTTGATCGTCGGCCAGCCCACGATGCCGTCGGGTCGGCGCCGGATGCCGGCGGCCGGGCGGTCACTGGCCTGGGATATGACGACCGCACGTCGAGATTGTTCGTCGTAGCTGACCCCGATCTGCACGTGCGTCACTCATACTCGCGGCGAGGAACCTGAACATGACCATGGTCTCGAGACTGGTGACGGTGGCGCTGCTGGTGTGTGTGACCGCGTGCAAGAAAGACGGCGCGCCCGAAGCGCAGGCCAGATCACGAGTGACCAGTCCGGCGATCGCCGAGCTCATCGCGGCGGTGCCTGGTGACGCAATCGCGCTCGGCTTCTTCGACACAGACCTGCAGCCGTGGGCGCTGCTCACCGGCGGAATGGTTCCGCTCGACGAAGCCAACCGCAAGACGCTCGACAAGGAGCTGCGCGAGTACGTGGATCGATATCTCGGCTTGGATCTCTCCAAGCTGCAGTACGCGGTCGGCTTCGTATCCGGACCGCCCCCACGCGGTGCCGTGCTGATGAAGACGATCGGCGGGACTCTCAAGATGCCCGGCGCCGTCGATCACGAGGGCGGCAAGGTGTGGCTCGTCGATCCAGACAAGGACATCAGCCTGGCGATCCGGGGCGACGTCGTCGTGTTCGGCAAGGATCAGGCCGTTCGCAGCGTGCTCGAGACGCTCTCGGGCAAGAAGAAGAGCGTGACCACGGAGAACAAGGCGCTCGTTGACTGGCTCCGTACCGAGAGCTCGGGCGCCGCGGTCGCGTTCGCCGCGATCGCCCCCAAAGGCTTTCCGCTTCCGCCGCAGATCACAGGTCTCGAGCGCGTCGCCGTCTCGTTCGGGGCGAACAAGATCACCGCCGTGGTCGACGGCAACGACGCGGCGGTCACGAATCTCCAGAAGCTCGCCGATCAGGCGATCGCCGAGATGCTGGCCCAGGTCGAGCCGGCGCATCAGGCCGCGCTCGACGGAACGATCCCGCCGCCCGAAGGCGCATTAGCAATCGTCGGCGCCGCCTACGCCCGGAGCTACGCGGTCAAGCTGAAGCCTCGGCGCGAGGGCAACCGGCTCTCGGTGTCTCTCGATCTAGGCGTTGGCAGCGCGGGCACCGCCGGCAGCGCGGATGCGATAGGTGTCGTCGCAGTGGTCGGAGTTCTCGCCGCGGTCGCGGTGCCCGCGTTCATCGATTACATGAAGAAGTCCAAGAAGTCCGAGGCGATGATCCAGCTCAACCGGATCGGCAAGGAGCTCAAGGTCTACTACGTGACCAACGCCGAGCTCCCCAAGGGAGACGCACCGCTGACTCCGTCGGTCGCCTGCTGCGCGAGTCCGGACGCGAAGTGCGCAGTCGATCCGAAGGGCTGGCAGGATCCGATGTGGCAGACCCTCGATTTTCAGATCGATGAGCCGGGCCGATTCCAGTACCGCTACCACTCCGATGGCGCGACGGCGGTCGTCGAGGCGGTCGGCGATCTCGACTGCGACACGAACATGATCACGTACCGGCTCGAGGTCGGCAACGAGAACGGAAGCCCGACGGCCACCATCACCGCGCCGCCACCCAACTCGGACTAGACGAGTGGTAGCTCGGCTTGAGTCGCGGGTCGCGACAGTTCGTTGATCCGCTTGTGGCCCATCCGACGGCAGGTCGCAGCCCGCAGCGAGGCCCAGACCCCGATCTCGACCGTGCGGCTCAACCACAACACGGACTTGCCGACTGACACTCACGCGACAACGATCTTGACACTCACCGGAACCGAAGCGTCACGATGGGTCGTCTGAGCTCTGCTGCCCTCGGACCGCTGTTGACCCACCAAGCTCTGCTCGCAGTGCGCGGACCTCGGCGAGCAGGTCTGACATGGTCGGTTCGACATCGTCAGAGATATCACGGCGAGCCTGATCTAGATTCGAGAGGACGACGGCGATGAACAGGTTTACGACGACGAACACGGCGATGAGTACGTAGCTGCCGTAGAAGACCCATGCCCACGGCTCCACAGCCATGCTGGTCCGCTGCAGCTCGACCCATCCCTCGAGCGTGAGAATCTGGAACAAGGTCAAGATCGCCGAACCCAGGTCGCCCCAGTGCGTCGGATCGATGTCGCGGAACAGATGCACACCTACGACGCCATAGACGAAGAGCAACAACCCGAGCAGCAGTCCTATGTGACCCAGTGATGGGATCGACCTCGCCATCGTTGCAATGATCAGGCGCAGCTTGGGTGACACAGAAACCATTCGTGCGACGCGAAGCACGCGTGCGAGCCTTGCCACTGCCGCCAGCGGGCCTATTGCAGGCAGAAGTGCGGCAACGAAGATCGCGAGGTCAAACCGTGTCCAGCCATCAGCGAAGAACTGTCGCCATGCACGACCGTACGAGAGTAGTCGCGTGAGCAGCTCCGCAGCGAACGCAACAGTCAGCGCGATATGAAACACCCCTAGCAGCGTTGGGTGACGTGACGTGACGGATCGATCCGTCTCGACCGCCAAGAGAATGCTGTTCGCGAGGATAGTCGCAACTACCGCGACGCCGAACCACCGCGAGCGAGCGATCGCGGACGCGCGCCGATGCACCCGGTGGGCAGCGGCAGGTACGTCTGGAGTCGCCGTGGTTGAGAGAGGAGTGTCCATTCGCACCGTCTCAGGAGCTCGGGCCTCGGCGTGGTAGCCGATTGGGAAACACTCGCGGCGAGATCCACCAGACGAATGCGATGAGGCATCCGACGAATACCGCGACGAACGTGCCGAAGATCTCGCCGACAATCTCGGATACCGCGACCTGGGTCGCAAGCGTCAGCCCGAGTGACAGGGGCACGGCACCGAAGACCAACATTCGTGTCGCGAAGTTCTTGAACTGGATCCGATTGACGAGTGGACGCTGCAGCCGGTGATGGAGCGCCGGCGCGCTGAGCAGGATCAAGCTCGTCAAGGTCGAGAGAAATGCCGCAAGGTACATCCACTTCTCGAACGGACTGATACGCGAGAACCGCTCACTGAACGGAAGGACGACCAAGAAGCCTGCAAACACCTGTGCGCCTTGCAGCAGGATTCGAAGCTCTTGAAGAAGCTCTGCCAAGCTGTTCGGATCATCTTCAACGACGCGTGACGGATCTTCCGCGCGAGGGTCATACATATCAGTTGTTCACGGCTGGACGATGGGGCAGACAGCGGACACATGTGGCGCGAGTGAGGGAACCATTGCCGTCGAGATGACTATGGACGCGTTTGAAGGGGCGGACCGCCGCGTGGAACAGGTCTTCTTCATACGTCTTCCTCGTCAGCGGCGATTCGTCGCGCCAGCGTCATCGTTGCGATGTATTCGGGCGCCGACACTCTCACAAGTGTTGGCTAACCCTGCCGTTTATTGAGACGCTCTTCCCGGGAGCTCCGGGCCTGG
>JAYUYE010000832.1:0-8083 GCA_043752985.1 Myxococcales bacterium | reverse complement strand
TCAAGAACCGCTGGACGCTCATCGGCTTTGCGATGTAGCCGTCGCAACCGGCGGCACGAATTCGCGCCTCGTCGCCCTTCATCGCCAGCGCCGTGAGGGCAATCACCGGGATGGCAGCCGTCGCGACATCCCCCTTGAGCAGCGCGGTGGCCTGGAGGCCGTCCATTCCCGGCAACTGGATGTCCATCAGAATCAGCTGCGGCAACTGCGCGTGCGCGAGGATCAAGCCGATCTCCGCATCGGTCGCGCTGAGCACGGTGTGACCGGCCGAGGTGAGTAGCAGCACCGCCAGCGTCATGTTGTCGGGGTTGTCCTCGATCACCAGGATCGTCGCCATGTCATGCCTCCAATCTACGGCCGGACATCGCCCGGCGAACTTCCGAGGTGAAACGTTCCCGATTCAGCTCGGCCTTCTCGATGATCGTTGCAACGTCGCCCATCAGCGATCTGCGGCGCTCGGCGGTGAGCCGCGTCGCGGTCACCACGAGGATTGGAATTCGAATCGTCTCGGCGTGATGGCCGAGCTGCTCGACGACATCGAAGCCGTCCACGTTCGGCATCATCAGATCGAGGACGATCAGATCCGGCAGCTCCTTGCGAGCGACTTCGATCGCCTCGAGTCCCCCGTATGCGCGCAGCACCGTGTTGCCGAGAGCGATCACGTGAATCGCGACCAGCTCGACGGCATCGGGGTCGTCGTCCGCGATCAAGATCCGGAGACTGCGATCCGTTGCGGTCGGCAAGAGGCCGAGCTCGACGAGCGACTCCGAGAGCTCGTGCCGTGACATCGGCTTGTGCATCACCGCCGATGCTCCCAGCGCGAACCCCTTGGACCGCTCGGCCACGATCGAGATGATCACGACCGGGACCCGCATCAACGTCGGCACCTGCTTGATCCGGCCGAGGAACTCCCAGCCGTCCATCGTGGGCAGGTTGATGTCGAGCGTGATGAGCGATAGCGGCTGGTGAACCGCGAGCTCCAGCGCGTCCTCACCGGAGATCGCGTGGATCACGTGAAACCCCTCCGCCTCGAGCTGGACACGGATCAGCTCGGCCGACTTGGGGTCGTCCTCGACCATGAGCGCCGTGCGAACGCCGGATGCCTCGCGGTGCGCGCCGGTTCCTTGAGCCTTCGTCGTGATGACGTCGGGCGCACTTGTCGCGCGGAGTGGAAGCCACACGGTGAAGCACGAGCCCGCGCCCGGCGTGCTCTCGACGGCGACGGCTCCACCGTGAAGCTCCGCGAGCGAGCGCACCATCGCTAGTCCGAGACCGGTTCCTTCGAACTTGCGCGCGAGACCACTATCGATCTGGCTGAACGGCTTGAACAGGCGAGCCAGCGAGTCGGCCGAGATTCCGATTCCCGTGTCCGTCACACTGATCTGAAGAAACTCCCTGAACTCGGAGTCGAGAAGCGGAAAGCTCCTGCGCGCCTCCCAGTTGCTCGACGTCTGCCCGACGCTGGAGCGCGGTACGCAGCTCGTGTGTAGTGTGATCCGGCCCGCCTCGGCGGTGAACTTCACCGCGTTCGAGAGCAGGTTGTAGACGATCTGTTTGACCTTCCGCGGATCCACCAGGATCGAGCCAAGCCCCTCGTTGGCCTCCATCCCGAGCCGGATGTGGCGGAGCGTGGCTTTCTCGCGAACGATCGAGAGGCTGTTCGCGAACAGTGCCGAGACGTGAATGGGCTCGAGGTCGAGCGTCATCTTGCCGGCCTCGACCTTGGACAGATCGAGGATGTCGTTGATCAGCGCGAGCAGGTGCTGCCCGCTGCTGAAGATGTTGCCGATGAAGGTGCGTTGCTGCTGGGTCATCTCACCGAGCATTCCGTCCTTGAGTACCTCCGAGAACCCCATGATCGCGTTCAACGGCGTGCGCAGCTCGTGCGACATGTTCGCGAGGAACTCCGACTTCATCCGACTCGCTTCTTCGAGCTCCGCGTTCTTCTGCTGCAGCGTGTGCTCGAACTGCTTCACGGCCGTCACGTCGCGGGCAGCTCCCACCACGCCCTGCAGCCGGCGGTCGCGGTCATGGAAGGTCGTCGCGTTGTACGAGACGACCGTGAGCTTGCCGTCCCGTGCTCGGGCCGTGAGCTCGTAGTTCGTGACCTTGCCCTCTGCGAGCACCCGGTGAATGCCGACCTCGGCGCGACCCGAATCGGTGAAGTAGTTCTTGAACGGAGCACCGATGAGCTCGTCACGCGTGCAGCCGGTCAGTGCCTCTGTCTGCTTGTTGACGTCGGTGATGATTCCCCGTGGATCGGTCGTCACCATCGCGTCGATATTGGATTCGATCAACGAGCGCGTATAGAAGTGCTGATCACGCAGGCGTTGATCGAGCTTCGCGCGCTCCTCTTCGACGAGCTTGCGTGCGGTGTTGTCCGTACCGATCAACAGGTATCCGATGATGGTCCCCGGCGCATCGCGGAGAGCGGTGACGGAGACCAACGCCGGGAACCGGCTCCCATCCTTACGAACGTAGGTGAGCTCGTAGATGTCCTCGATCTCGCGTGATGCCTTGAAGACCAGGGCGTCGAAACCCGGCGCGATCGGTGTGCCGAGCTCGGTGCTGAGCGCCTGGGCGCGCGTGATCAACTCCTGCGGGTCGGAGATGTCGGCCGGCGTGATCTTGTTGACGACCTCGACGGCTGCGTAGCCGAGCATCCGTTCGGCGCCGACGTTGAAGATCTGGATGACTCCTTTGGCATCCGTCGCGATGCTCGAGAAGTTCGCGCTGTTGAAGATCGCGCTCTGCAGCGCGCCGGCCTTGGCCAGCGCCGCCTCGGCTTGCTTGCGAGCGGTGTTATCGGTGCCGATCAAGAGATAGCCGATGATCGAGTCGTGACCGTCACGCAATGCCGTGACCGACACGACCGCGGGGAATCGACTTCCATCCTTGCGGATGTACGTCAGCTCGTAGATGTCCTCGATCCCGCGCGATGCCTTGAACACGAGTGCATGAAAGCCGGGGGTGATCGGGGTGCCGAGCTCGACAGTCAGCGCCGCGGCGCGTGCGATCAGCTCCGCAGGATCGGAGA
Organism: Myxococcales bacterium; assembly: GCA_043752985.1. Lineage (GTDB taxonomy): Bacteria > Myxococcota_A > Polyangia > Haliangiales > Haliangiaceae > JABFXX01. The sequence continues at coordinate 5,046 of JAYUYE010000832.1, read as the reverse complement.
TGTCCGCCGGAGTGATGGTGTTCATCACTTCGGCAGCGGTGTAGCCGAGCATTCGTTCGGCTCCGACGTTGAAGATCTGAATCACGCCACTCGCATCCGTCGCGATGCTCGAGAAGTTCGCGCTGTTGAAGATCGCGCTCTGCAGGGCGCCAGCTTCCAGCAAGGCATCCGTAGGTCCTGCGTCCACTGCTGTGGTGTCGTCCGGAGGCATATCTCCTGCGCTTTCGGTCGAGTGAGTCGCGCGAACAGAGCAATCGCGACGTGGCGAGTCACCGGCCGCCTCGGTAATCATACTCGCTGCACTGATTCGACCCCAGGTGCTTCGTCTGTGCGATTGCGCTCGCGACGCCAGCATCTCTACGTAAATACACCTTGGTTACCGACGACTGGGTCCGTGCCACACTGCGGGGCGTCGGGAGAGCTATGCATGAATTCATCACCGCTCAGCGCGCGGAGATCATCGCTCGCTGTCGAGCCAGGATCTCGAGCCGACCGGCGCCGCGCGCGACCGACGCCGAGCTCGAGCACGGCGTCCCGCTCTTCCTGGATCAGCTCGTCGCCATCCTGCGCCTCGCGCCCGAAGGAATCGACGCCATCCGCGCGACTGCGACCCAGCACGGCAACGAGCTCTTGCGCCGAGGGTTCACCGTTGCTCAGGTCGTCCATGATTATGGCGGCATCGGCCTCACGATCCGGGAGCTCGCGGGCGAGACGACCTCTGCGTTCACCACGCGCGATCTTCAGGCACTCAGCGCGTGCCTCGATGAGGCAATCGCGTGTGCCGTTACCGAGTATGGCCGGCTACGCGAGCACGAAGGAACCGAGCGGCTTGGCCGCCTCGCGCACGAGCTTCGCAATCACCTCAACAGCGGACTCCTCTCGCTCGAGATGCTCAAGACCGGCACGGTCGGAATCCACAGCAGCACGGGGTCCGTGCTCGCACGGAGCCTGATGAGTCTCCGCAACCTGATCGATCGCGAGCTCGCCGAAGTGCGGCTCGGCGCCGGCCTCCATCAGCGCGACCTGATCGCGGCGGCGGACTTGCTCGAGGACGTCGAGGTCCCCGCGGCGATGGAAGCGAACGCGCGCAACCTCCAGCTCTCGGTGACCCGCGTCGCAAAGGACGTGATGATCCACGTCGACCGCGCGATCCTCGCGGCCGTGATTGCAAACCTGCTGCAGAACGCATTCAAGTTCACGCGGCCCAGGAGCCACGTCATCTTGCGAACCACAGCGACCACCGAGCGCGTGCTGTTCGAGATCGAGGACCAGTGTGGCGGGTTGCCACCGGGCAAGGCGGAAGATCTGTTCCGCCCGTTCGAACAGCGATCGCCTGATCGCAAGGGGCTCGGCCTCGGACTCGAGATCTGCGTGCGCGGTGTGAAGGTCAACGACGGTTTGATCCGCGTCCGCGATCAGCCCGGCACGGGTTGCGTGTTCGCGGTCGAGTTGCCCCGCGCCTAAGACGAGAATGTGTGCGTGATCAGCGCGACGGGAACGCCGCTCTGATCGACCCTCGCCTGGACGTCGACTGCCGCGAGCTCGTCGCGATAGGTGCGGGCCCGCGAGCGACAGCGTACGCGGGTGGCTACTTCCCTGGCCACTCGAAGTGTATTCACGCTGACGTGTTCTTCGTGACAAACGGCAGAAAGATCGGGGGGCTACGAAGATTTGATTCAGGTTCGGCGAATTCGCTATGCGACGCTGCGACCCATGAAAAAGCAACTCTGGTTGGCAGCAGTGCTCGGTGCGTCCCTCATCGGTTGCTCGGACTTCTCGGTCGACACCACGATCAACGACCACGAGGTCGATGGTGTCCAGGATCCAGGGAGCGCAAAGGCGGCTCGTGGGTGCGCGACGGTCGAGCCGACCGCGATTCAGCGAGACGAGATCGATCGGATCCTCGCCGAGCGCGATGACGTCCAGTTCGCGGCGCCGGTCAGCACGGCGATCCCCGTCTGGGTCCACGTCATTCGCAGCAGCAGCGGCGGCGGTGGCGCGACGAGCGCGCAGATCACGAAGCAGCTTGCCGTGCTCAACGCCGCGTACAGCGACTTCTCGTTTGCGGTCGCCGGCACGACGACAACCGACAACGACGCCTACTACACGGCCGGCTACGGCAGCGTGGCGGAGAGGGCGATGAAGACGGAGCTTCGCAAGGGCGGCGCGAGCACGCTCAACATGTACCTCAACAACATGGGCGGAGGTCTCCTCGGCTGGGCCACGTTCCCGAGCGACTACGCCAAGGCGCCCGCGATGGACGGCGTCGTGGTTCTCGCCGCCAGCCTTCCCGACGGTTCTGCGACTCCGTACAACCTCGGCGATACGGCGACCCACGAGGTCGGGCACTGGATGGGCCTCTATCACACCTTCCAGGGTGGCTGTCAGACCGGCGATGGCGTCGACGACACGCCGGCAGAGAAGAGCTCGGCGTTTGGCTGTCCGCAGCAGCGCGACACGTGCGTCGGCAAGAAGTTCCCGGGCGTCGATCCGATCGAGAACTTCATGGACTACACCGATGACGCTTGCATGGACCGGTTCAGCCTCGGCCAGGACGCGCGGATGAAGCAGATGTGGACGAGCTTTCGATAGTCGCTGCGTCAACCCGGTTGGATGAACCAATGGGGACATCTGACCGGCCAAACGCGCCATCGCGGGCGTTGGTCCGACCGGAGGGCTCCCGGTGGCCGAAACTATCTCTCAACCACTCCTGGGCTCGCGTCCCGGTGGTCTAAATTGCACCAATGGGGGACAACGCGACGGTCGGCGGTCGCTACGCACTGGACGGCCGGCTCGGCGAAGGTGGGATGGGCCAGGTCTTCAAGGTCCGCCATCTCCAGCTCGGAAAAGCCTTCGCCCTGAAGCTGATCTCGCCAGCCTTTGCCCTCGATACCGCGGCCCGCGCCCGGTTCAACGAAGAGGCGAAGCTCGCCAGCGAGATTTCCCACCCGAACATCGTGTCGGTCGTCGACTTCGGTGAGGACTCGCAGTTTGGCGCGTACATGGTCATGGAGCTCGTCGATGGCGAGCCGCTGATCAACGAGGGCGCTGCCCCGATGAACGTCCGCCGCGTGTGCGACATCCTCGGGCAGATCGCGGATGCGCTCGATCATATCCATCGCCGCGGCATCGTTCACGGGGACGTCAAGGCGGACAACATCATGCTCACCGGCGAGAACGGTGAGATCAGTGCGGGTGCCCGCCGCCGTCGGGTCGCTCGCCTCCTCGACTTCGGGCTCGCGCGCCGCCCCGGTGGAGAAGACGAAGAAGAGATCAGCGGCAGCCCGCACTACCTCGCGCCCGAGCGCGCAGCCGGTGGACCACCGAGCGTCGCCGCCGATATCTATGCGCTCGGTGTGCTCGGCTACCTGATGCTGAGCGGCACCCTGCCCTTCGACGGCAACGTCGTCGAGATCTTGATGGCGCACATCAACCAGCCGCCGGAATCACCGGCGGTGCGGCGCGGCGAGGAGATCGATGAGGCGCTCGAGACCTTGATCATGCGGGCGATGGCAAAGGACCCCGCGCATCGTCACGGCTCGGCCGCGGCGTTCCGCTACGAGCTCAACACGGTGATGGACATGCTCGAGATGGGCCGCCGTCGCCGCGCGAGCGGCACGATCCAGCCCGAGTCCCCGCGCGAAGCGACGCTCGTTGCTGCGTTCGAGCGCTCACGTGTTCCGCAGGCGCTGGTCTCGATCGATGGCCGCATCGAGTTCTCGAACAAGGCGTTCTCCGGCCTGCTCGGTCACGATGACAGCGTCGACGGACTCAACGTGACCGAGACGGCGATCAACGCGTTCGTCCCCGGTCTGATGCGCGCGCTGCGTGCCGCGCACGTCGATGGCAAACCGTGCGAACGCCGCGCCCGCGTGTTTCGCGGCGACGACAAGCCGGCGCTCGAGCTCACGCTGTGGTTCTGCCCGCTGCCGATCGCCGGCACCGAGATCCACCTGATGATCCGCGTCGAGGAAGAAGATCCGAAGCGGCGGGCTCGCGAGAGCAGTACTCCCTACTGAGCGGCAGGTGGCTCGAGCGAGCCCGGGCAGCTCAGGCCCTTGAGGAACGCGATCAGGTCAGCGCGCTCGGCGTCGGTGAGCCCGGCGTCGGTGAGCAGCGGTGACTTGTTCTTGTTGGCGATGCCGCCGGTCGACATCAGCTTCACGGCGTCCTCGAGCGTGCCAACCGAGCCATCGTGGAAGTACGGCGGGCTCTTCGCGACATTGCGCAGGCTCGGTGGCTTGAACGCCGCCCAGTCCTCGGGCTTGTTCGAGACCTTCATCCGGCCGACGTCGACCTTGTCCTCGGCGACGCCGCTCGTCCCGATGCCGACGTTGAAGTAAACGCCGCCCTCGACGCCCATCGCCGTCGAGAAGAACGGCGGAGCGTGACACGTCCCGCACTTGCCCTTGCCGACGAACACGTCGTAGCCCCGCTGCTGCTCCTCGGAGAGTGCCGCCTTGTCGCCCGCGGCGAACTTGTCGTACGCGGTGTCCTTGCAGATCAGCGTGCGCATGTACTCCGACAGCGCGCTCGTCACGTGATCGGCCTTGGAAGGCGTGCCCGGATACGCGGCCTCGAACAGCTTCTTGAACGCGGGGATCGCGGCGATCGCGGTCGCCTTCGCGTCGAGCGCCGCGGTGATCTTCTCCGGCGTGTCGGCGTCGGGCGCGGCGCCCATGTTGCCGCCGCCCCACGCGCCCTTCGTGTTGTCCTCGAGCGTCTTCGCTCGGCCATCCCAGTAGCCCGCAGCGTTCCAGTAGCCCACGTTCCAGATCACTGGCGAGTGGCGCGTCAGCGTCTTGCCGCCCGAACCGATCGCGATTGGCGTTGCGCCGCCGTTCCCGTCCTCGTTGGCGTGGCACGAGTAGCACGAGCGATCGGTTCCGCCGGAGAGGCGCTTCTCGAAGAACAGCGCATGACCGAGCGCGATCTTCTCCGCGCGCTTCGGATCATCGGCGAGCACGAGCGGCGGCAGCTGCGGCAAGCCCGCTTGCTGCGACGGCCGCGGACGAGCAGTCGCCGGCGCAGAGCCCGCCTGCGCGG
>JAYUYE010000831.1:0-3273 GCA_043752985.1 Myxococcales bacterium | reverse complement strand
GTGCGAACGAGCCGAGAAACCCCGACGCCGCGATCGAGGAGCCGAGCGCGCCTTCACCCGGAATGTAGGCCCAGCTCGTTGCGGCATCGTCGACGAGCGCGAGGAAAGGAGCCTGGGATAGCGTGGAGTCGAACCCCTTGCCCGGCTGAAACGCCGGCGTCCGCGCCGTGTACATCAGCGCGTGCAACGTTGACGGCGAGTCCTCGGGCTCGGAGCGCGACGACGCGTAGCGATAGCGGACATCGACGTGATCGGCGCCGGGTGCGAGCTCGTAATCGATCGCCGCGTCGATGTCGATCCACGGCTCGTTGTAGACGACTCCGATCAACGCCTCGAAGAACGGCAGCGGATGGAGCTTGCCGCGCGTGCGGATCACCGCGGGCTCACCGTTGCTGCCGTCGTTGAGCACCGAGACCGAATCCGTGATGATCGTCGACCGTCCGGTCAGCAGGAACAGCTCGCCGAAGTTGTTCGGCTCGACCATCTTCCCGTTCTCGATCCGCGCGAGCCCGACGGGCCGACCGCCCCACGGGTCATAGAGCTCGCTGTCTCCGACATCCTCGATCACGAGTGCGATCTTGTGGTTCGCGATCACGAAGTCGCCGTCGCGCCACGTCACGAGCTTCGAGCGCACCTCGGGCAGATCCGCTGCGCGCACCCGGCCTGCGCGGGCCTGCTTGGACCCTGCCTTGAGCGGCTCCGGGTGACCGTCGGGATCGCCGGCCGCGAACGGTGCCAGGTCGCACTCCTTGTTGTCACCGCATGCACTTGCGGCGAGGACGGAGACGACCAGCCACTTCGATCTCATCGCCGCGACCGTAAGCTACTTCGTCACGATGATCGACCACATCGCGTCGCGCGCCGGCAAGGTGCCCTTGCCAACCTTGTCGGTACGCTCGAGCCGGATCATCTGGCCACGCGTGAGATCGACCCTGGCGGCGCCCGGTGTGCGCTGTTTGCCGTCGCCCACATTCCACACGACCGGCAGCTTGTCGGCACGGACGACGACGTTGAACGAGCTGGTGTCGCCCATCCACCGCAGCACGTCGACGTCGCCGCGCGTATCGAGATAGCCGGTGAGCTCGCGCGTCTCCTCGAGCGCATTTGCATCGGCGTCGATCCCGTTCGGCTCGAGCTCGCCGCTCGACTGCTCCTCGATGACCGTGACCGAGTATGCGTCGCTGACGTTCTCGGTCGGATGCTTCTGATCCTTCGCCATCGTCTGACCGACGGTGACAACGATCGGGCCGTCGACGGCGCGGCGGAACATCATCTCGGGCTCGCCGATTCCCGCCTCATCGACGGTGGTCGCGCGCACGCCGTCGGCGATCGTGACGTTGATGTCGATGTTCGGTGGTGCCGTCACGGTCGCGCTGACGACGCGCCGGCTCCCCGACTCCCAGCGCACGATGTAGAGGTCGCGATCACCCTCGTGCGGGCCGGAGCGCTTGCCGAGATAGCCGACGACCGTGGAGCCCGCGGCGATCCGGGTGGCGCCCGAGAGATCGTTGTTCGGCTCGGCCTCGGCCGTGAGCGCCGCGGGCTCACGGGTCAGCGCGTAGGCCGCGAAGGCCGCGGCGCCGAATGCTAGCGTGATCGCGACGACGATCACCATCGCGCGCCGGCGCTTGAGCCCGCGCTCGAAGTCATCGAGGTCGGAACGGCGAAGGCGAAGATCGCTGTCGCTGTCCTCGGTGACGCCGGTCAGCCCACCGCCGCGCAGCGCGCGTGATGCGAGCGAGCGGTGCGGCGTGGTCTCGGTGACGGTGTCGGCGTAGATCTCTTCGATCGCCTCGGCCAGCTCGCTCGCGGTCTGCCAGCGCTGGGCCGGATCGCGCGCGAGCGCTTTGCGACAGAGGTGATCGACGGCCGGTGGAATGCCCATCCTCGGCGCGCGCATCGACGGCGCATCGGCATCGCCGGTCAGATGCTTCGTCAAGACACCGACCGCGGTGGTGCTCTCGTAGACGTGCTGTCCTGTCAGCACCTCGAACATCAGTGCGCCGAACGAGTAGATATCGGTACGCGCGTCGACCTCGTCACCGCGGATCTGCTCTGGCGCCATGAAGTACGGTGTGCCGACGATCGCTTGCTTGTCCGTGGTGTCGGGGATGCCGCGCTGGTCGAGCTTCGCGAGGCCGAAGTCGAGCACCTTGGCGTAGTCACGGCCGCCGGTCGTGCGCGTGATCAGCACGTTCTCCGGTTTGAGGTCGCGGTGGACGATGCCGAGCTCGTGCGCTTCCTGCAGCGCGCCGCAGATCTGCGCGAACAACGGCGCGGCCCGTGCCCATGGCATCGGACCATCGCGAGTCACGACGCGACCCATGTCGAGCCCGCGGACGAGCTCCATGATCAGGTAGAGATTTCCCTGCGCGTTGCCGAAGTCGAACACCTGCACGGTATGCGGATGATGCAGTCGAGAGATCGCCGCGGCTTCGCGCTCGAAGCGCTGGACGACATCTGGATCGGACGCGAGATCGCGATGCAGCACTTTCATCGCCGCGATCTTGCCCATCCGCAGGTGCTCGACCCGGTACACGACGCCCATGCCGCCGCGGCCGATCACCTCGATCACGCGATAGCGACCGTCGACGATCTTGCCGAGCCACGCCTGGTTCGAATCGCTCAGCCGGCGGTCCGCGATCGCCTCGACCTGGCCGGTCTGCGCAAACGCCGGATTCACCTCTATCTCCGCGCCACAGTGACGGCAGAACTGCCCGGGCTCATCGAACGCAGTCCGGCACCGTGGACAGACGATCGGGAGCGCGGATGTCGACGCCAAGGCGCCGCTAACATAGCATTCCGCTACTCGGCGTCCGCGATCGGCTTCCAGGTCCAGCTGTCGCCGGAGACTGTGAGCAGCCCGGCCGTCGGAGGCGCGGCAGGGCCAGGCAACCGTGGAGTCGCGTCCACGGTCCCAGGCGTCAGCGCGACGGCGGCGCCCGTGCGCGAACCGGTACGGGAGCGCGATGCACCAGGCGCGGTCGGGCCGTGCAGTGCGATATCGATCTCCTGACCAGCTCCCGCGGTCAGGGCGAGCTCGCCGCCCGCTTCACCGCCGCGCAGTGACCGTGGTGCTTCGGCGCTCGCGAGGATGCGAATCCCGGGCCGTGCGGTCAGCGCGACGAGGGCAGCGGCGACATCCCCGTCGCGATATGCGCAGCCGTCGTCGGCGGCGACGAGTCGGCCGCGGGCACCCGCGCCGCCGAGCGTGGCGATCGCAAGGCCCGGTACGTCGATCGAGTGGATCAAGCGACCGTCGAGCACGATGAC
>JAYUYE010000830.1:0-3273 GCA_043752985.1 Myxococcales bacterium | reverse complement strand
TCACCAGCGCGCGGATGCCGAGGACCGTGCCGGCCTCCGGGATCTTGCGCCAGTCAGCCACGCCGCAACCGTCGGATCAGTGCGCGGAACGGGTAGGTGAGGATCCGCAGCACGCCCTCGGTGCACAGCCAGAAGTGCGCAGCGGCGATCAGCAGCGTGTCGTGGACGCCGCGATAGTGCGAGATGCCACCGGCGTCGGCTGCGCGATAGATCACGAGGGTTGAAACGTGCACGACCTCGACGCCTTCCCACACGAGGCGCACCGCGATCTCGGGATCGAAGTCCATGGCGTCGCCGCGCGCCTTGACGCGCAGCGCGGCCTCCACGGGATACACGCGATAGCCGCACAGCGGATCGCCGACCTTGCGGCCGAGCGTCTCGACCATCGCGAAGAACACCGTGATCTGGCGTGCGGCCTTTCGACCCTTGGGTGCGGAGTCGTCGAACACTGGCTGCGCGAGAACCAGCGTCTCCTTCGTCGGTGCATCGCCGACGGCCGCGACGAGCCGCGGGATGTCGTCGGTGTCGTGCTGGAGGTCCGCGTCGATCTGCAGCGCGTAGTCGTAGTTGTGCTCGTGCGCCCACGCGAGCCCCGTCTTGACCGCCGAGCCCTTGCCGCCGTTCTCGGGGCGAAACACGACCTGACAGCGGCCCGCGTCCGCGAGGCCCTGGACGATCTTCTTCGCGTCGTCCCGGCTACCGTCGTCGACCACGACGACGTCGGCAATGTGCTCGCGGACGCGAGCGACCACCTCCTCGATCGTCCGAGGATTGTTGTAGGTCGGGATGATCGCGCACAGCCGCATCAGTCCACCAGGAGCTGACCACTCGCGACGATCGCCTTCGCGCACGAGACTTCGAACGTCAACCGCCCCTTGTCCTGAACCAGCGTGACGGACAGCTGCTGCTCCGGCATCACGGGCCGGCGAAAGCGCAGCCGCCGGATCCCGCGCAGCGCCTTGACCTCGGGCAGTGCAGCCTTGACGATCGGCCAGACCAGACGTTCGACAATCACCGCGCCGGGCATGATCGTGAACGCGTCGAAGTGGCCGTCGAAGAACACGAGGTTCTGCGGGACGTCGGCGGTGTAGTGGAGGGGACCTACGCGGACGATCGGGATCTGGGATGTCGCGGCGCCGGTCGAGATCCCGAACAGCGCGCGCAGCGCCTCGCCGTCGACCTTGCCGCGGTCGGTACGAGGGATCTGAGGAACGATCTTGATCATCCGCGGCACGAACACGGCGTCGAACTGCCTGCGGATCGCCGCCGTGATCTCCTCGCGACCGACGGTGGCATCGTGCGCGAGGGTGACCGCGAGCGCGACTCGTGGTTCCTTGCCGGCAGTGGCATGCGTGAGCACGGCAGCGTCGGTGACTCCAGGAATCGCCCGCACCGTGGCCTCGAGCTCGTGCACCTGCGCGCGCTTGCCGGCGATCTTCACGAGCTCTGTGTTGCGGCCGAGATACTGGAACGAGCCGTTCGGCTTGAGCTCGATGCGATCCGCGAGCTCGACGCGCGGTGCACCGGCCCACGGCGACTCGACCACGAGATGGCCGTCGAGGGCCGAGACCCGCACGCCAGGCAGCGGGGCCCACGCATACATTGGATGGGTGCGCGTGGCGATCCCGCCGGTCTCTGTCGAGCCGAAGACATCCGTGACCTGCCAGCCGTGGCCGGTCACGAGGCTCATGTGGAGCTCGGCGGGCATCCGCGCACCGCTCGTGATCACGCGCAGCCCGCGCGGCATCGGCTCTTCCGCCATCGCACGGAGGTGGGCCGGCGTGCTGATCAACAGATCGACCTGCTCGCGCTCGAGGATCGCGGCGACGTCGGCGGGCAACAGCGCCTCGTGGCTGACGATGCGCGCACCGGTTCGCAGCGGCAGGAGCGCGCCGAACAACAGGCCGTAGAGGTGCGACAGCGGAACGGTCGACATCACGCAGCGCGCGGGCGCGAACACCGTGGCGAGAGCGTCGAGCTCGGCGAGCAACTGCTCCATCGCCTTCTCGACGTAGCGCGGCCGCTCGGTGGTTCCCGACGTCGTCATCCGGACGGCAATCTCGGGAAACGGATTCGTGCGCGCGATCACCGGTGTGTCGGTGGCAGCGAGGTGGTCGGGGACGTAGATCGCCTTGGCCGATCGCTCCTGACGCTCGGCGACGTCGTGCAGGACGAACGCGATCTCGACATCCGCATCGACGCGGTCGAGCGTTCCGGCCTGAACGTTGGGCAACAGCTCGACGGTGGATCCCGCGAGCCACGCTCCGAGGAGACCGGGAACGTAGGAGCGCGCGTGCTTGCACGACAGGACCACGCGGCCACCCGGCGCACCGAGCAGCGCGGCGATCCGGTGGGCCTGAGCGACGAGCTCGAGCTGGTCCCCAGCGTGACGTAGAAGGCGGCTCAGCATCAGCTCTCGTCGGGGAGGGCAGGGAACAATTTGCTGAGTAGCCAGTCAAGCGGATTGCGGCCGTAATCCCGGAAGCTGATCTTGCGGACGACGTACTCGACCGCGAACAGCACCCCGATCAGGAGGTAGCTGCCGATGCCCACGTACAGCGTCCACCACGCGAGCGATGCAAGCCGCGCGAGCACGAGCCCGATCGCGGCGAGCACGATCAGGTAGATGCCCCAGACCCTGGTCCACCGGCGACAGTGCGCGAGCTCGCCGGCACCGAGGTCCGTCTTGACCATGCGGGCGAAGTGCTCGATCAGCGGCGTGCCCTTCAGGGACCGGAGGAACGTCAGGCCGAAGGTCGCCTGCGTCGCGGCGGGCATCACGAGGAGCCAGGTGCCGTTGTCGAAGATCCACCCGAGGATCGCGAACACCAGCGCGATCGCGGGCAGCTGAAGCGCGGCGTTGCGCTGCTCCTTCTTCGCCGACAACAGGATCGGGATCGTGCGGATGATCACCCAGGCGATCAGCGTGATCGCGGCGACCTGAACGTCGTGGTTCGTCAGCGTCCAGTACAGGACGAACGGAGACGCGGCGATGAACAGCGCCGAGATGATGCCGAGCACGGTCTTCACAGCCGCTCGTAGTCCTCATTCGCGATCGCGAGCGTGTAGCCGAACCATTCGTTGCTCAAGGTCGCCGACTCCGGCTCGCAGCGGACCGGCTCGCAGCCCGGACCGAGCTCGACGCGGACCGCACCCTTGTGCTTGCTGCCCGGGCGAGTGAACACGCTGCCGCGAAGCTGGCCTTCCTTCCACGTCTCCACGACACTCTCGCCGTCGAGCTCACCGCGGATCACGCCCGAGTAGCTCGGCTTG
>JAYUYE010000829.1:0-3275 GCA_043752985.1 Myxococcales bacterium | reverse complement strand
CGTCGTCGCCGGTGACCGCGAGGTCCCGTACGAACCGTGCGTAGTCGCGAATCAGGTAGCTGCCAGGGCACCAGGCCGGCAGGGTGACGTCGGTGGTGTCCCCCGTCGGCGCGAACCGCAGCGTGACCTCGGCGGTATGCCTGGCAGGGGTCTCGATCCGGACGGCGTAGCGGAGAGTCGCCATTGGGACGTGGGTAGCACAGCTGCTATGCTGCGGCCGTGACGCGGCTCGTCGTCTTCTGTCTCGTCGTCGGCGCACTCGCGGTGCCGGCCACCGGCGCACCGCGCGCTCGGGGCAAGGTCGTGCGCGTCGAGCGCCCGCGTGGGACCGCCGTCATGCCCCGCGTCTGCGATGTTCGCGCGGATCGCGCCGGCACCTGCCTCGGTCCCGAGCCCGCTCTCGGCGAGCTGATCACGGTGCTCGATGAGACCGGCGTGATCGCCGAGGTCAGGATCACGGAGGCCACGGCGTTCTCCACCAGCGGCGCGAGCGCGTGCCAGAGCCTGTGGAACATCAAGACCGAGGTCGTTCGCGGTGACCTCACCTCGATCCCGCTGCGCACGATCGGCGTGGTCGATCCGGACGTTCATCCGCGCAAGGGCCGCATGTTGCCCAAGGAACAGTTCCCTCAGCCGCCGAGCGGTCGCAGTGACGAGCAGGTCGTGGTTGCCGTCGATCGCGATGGCGATCGCGAAGCGGACATCGTGCTGACCCAGACCACCTGCGATGGCAGCGGCCTGGTTCCGGGCGGCTCGTGCATCGACGAGTGGGCGCGCGTCAATGGTCGCCTGGTGAACGTTCAGCAGACCAACTTCGCATCCTGCGGATTCTGATGCCAGCACCGATGGATCGCCGTGCGCTGCTCGCCAACGAGCGCGGCACTCTGTACAAGGAGGCCGAGCTGCGCGTCGCGCTCGTCTATCCGAGCCCGTACCGCGCGGCGATGTCCTCGCTCGGGTACCAGCAGATCTATCGCACGCTGCACGGCATGCCGGGCGTCGCCGCCGATCGCGCGATGCTCGCCGATGAAGGCTCGCACGAGCGCGGCCTGGTCACGCTCGAGACCGGTCAGCCAGTCGGCGGCTATCCGATGCTCGCGTACTCGGTCGCCTACGAGCTCGAGATCGCCGGCGTCGTCGAGACGCTCGAGCGCGCGAACGTGCCGGTGCTCGTCAAGGATCGCGACCACCGCCATCCGCTCGTGATCGCGGGCGGACCGCTGACGTTCTCGAACCCTGCCCCGCTCGCGCCGTTCTTCGACGTCGTGATCCTCGGCGAGGGGGAGGAGCTGATCGTCGAGCTGGTGACGATCGGCCGCGACCTCGGCTTTGATCGCGAGAAGATCTGGTCCGCACTCGCCGGTCGCCCCGGCTACTACCTGCCCCACCTCCACGGCGAGCACATCCCGCCGGTCGCGTCCGTCGACGATTCGCTCCTGCCCGCGCGCTCCGTGATCGCGACGCCGCACACCGAGCTCTCGGACATGTTCATGACCGAGGCGGCGCGCGGCTGTTCGCGGGGCTGCACCTACTGCGTGATGCGGCGCTCGACGAACGGCGGCATGCGGATCGTTCCGCGCGAGGCGATCATCGCCGGCATTCCCGCCGGCACGCGTCGGGTCGGGCTCGTCGGCGCCGCCGTCACCGATCATCCCGACATCGCGGCGATCGTGCGCGACGTCGTCGATGGTGGTCGGGAGGTCGGCATCTCGAGCCTGCGCGCCGACAAGCTCACCGACGAGCTGGTCGGACTGCTCGCGCGCGGCGGCTATCGCACGTTGACCGTCGCCGCCGATGGCGCGAGTGAGCGGATGCGCCGCGTCGTCGAGCGCTCGACGCTCGAGAAGCACTTGATCCAGTCGGCACAGTTCGCGGCGACGCATCGCCTCCACACCCTCAAGGTCTACATGATGCTCGGCGTTCCCGGCGAGACCGACGACGATGTCGACGAGCTCGTGCATCTGTCGAAGGAGCTCGCGGCGATCCATCCGCGCGTCGCGTACGGCCTCGCGCCATTCGTCGCCAAGCGCAACACGCCGCTCGATGGGTCGCCGTTCGCCGGCATCGCGCTCGTCGAGCACCGGCTCGCACGGCTCGCGAAGGGCCTGCGTGCCGCGGGGCTGGCCGACAAGGTCAAGGTCCGTCCGACCTCGGCGCGCTGGGCGTGGGTCGAGTACATGATCGCGCAGGGTGAGTCGAAGTCCGGTCTCGCGATCATGGATGCCCATCGCGCGGGCGGCAGCTTCGCGGCCTACAAGAAGGCATTCGCTGCACATGGTGTCGAGCCAACCGGCCCGCGCGCGCGCGTGCCGTCGGGGCAGGAGCTGATCGCGCTGAAGCGTCAGCGGCTCGCCGTCATGACAGGCTGACCATCGCCGCTGCGAAAGCCGCCGAGCGGGCCGAGCCACTGACGACCGAAAGGTCGTCGCGTTCCCCTGCTGCGAACCGGGCGACGCGCGCCGACATGCTCAGTCTGCGTCGACGCCCTGGCGCAGGTACGCGACAGTGTCGACGAGCGTGAGCTGTGGATCGCGCGCCGAGAAGCCGAGCTCGGCCTCCGCCTTGCGCGAGTCGATCCACCAGAAGTGCTCCGACATCTCGACGGAGATCCGATCGACCGGCGGCTCCTTGCCGCGGTGACGGTAGAGCTCCTCGATCAGCGTTGCGCCCCAGCGGTTGAGCTTGGACGGCAGCTTGAACCGCGGCGGCGAGACGTTCGCGACGCGGCCCAGGCGCGCGAAGAACTCCTTCATCGTCCAGTTCGGTCCGCCGAGCAGGTAGCGCTCGCCGGCCTTTCCGTGGGTCAGAGCTCGTGCCGTGGCGGCCGCCGCATCGCGCGCATCGACGAAGTTGATGCCGCCCTCGGGTACCGTCGGAATCTGCCGCTTGAGGAACTTGCGAACATCGCCGGTCGACGACAGGCGGCGATCGCCGGGCCCGAGCAGCAGGCTCGGGTTGACCGCGACGACCTCGATGCCGAGCCGCTCGCCGTGCTCGAACGCGAGGCGCTCCTGGTAGATCTTGGAGGCGTAGTACGGCCAGCCGGCGACGATCTCCTCGGCATACGGCGCGCGCTCGTCGAGGATCTCTTCGTCCTTCGACACGCCGATCGTTCCGGAGGTCGAGGCGAGGACCATGCGGCGGACGTTCGCGGCATTCATCCGATCGAGGACGCGGCGGGTGCCATCGACGTGGAGCCGCATCATGCGCTGCGCGTCGTCGGGATCGCGAGAGACGGCGCCGGCGAGGTGGAACACGGCATCGACGCCAGCGAG
>JAYUYE010000828.1:0-8090 GCA_043752985.1 Myxococcales bacterium | reverse complement strand
CGGCGATGGACGGCGCGGCGGCGGGCTCGGGCTCTGACCCGGCCACCGGCTCGGCGGCGGCGGCTGACCCCGCGGCAGCTGGCGGCGCGGCCGCGGCTGGCGATCTCCCGGCGGAGTGCGGCGAGTACAAGGCCGCCATCGAGGCGCTCGCGAAGTGCGACAAGCTCCCGCAGCAGACGCGCGACGCTCTGAAGCAGTCGTACGAGCAGACGTCGACCGCGTGGGCGAGCGTTCCGGCCGAGGGCAAGGCTGCTCTCGCGACGGCGTGCAAGTCGGCGGCGGACGCCGTCAAGCAGTCGGCCACGGCCTGCAACTAAGCAGACCCCGACTCTGACGACATGAAGGGCTCGCACGCTGTGCGGGCTCTTCGCATTTTCGGGCATTTTCGGACATTTTCGGGCGCTGCGGGTTCTCAACTCGTCGCGTGCGGCCCGCGCATTCGCGCGTGTGCCCCGCGCATTCGCGCGTGTTCCCGAGAGGAGAGCCGCCAGAAGGCGCCAAGCCGAGGTTGTTTGATGCTCGTGTGCTGGACGTGCGGTTGCGTCGGCGTTTCGGGCTACCGTTCGGTCATGAAGACGATCTCGTCAAGACTCGCGCTCGCGCCAACGTTCGTGCTCGCCCTCGTTGCCATGCTTGGAACTGCGGGATGCAGCAAGAAGGACGACAAGGCAGGCGAGGGTGGCGCGGGCGGGTCCGCCGCCGCGGGTGATCCGTGCGAGGCCGCCATCAACACGGCGATCGATTCGATGCTCGCGAAGAGCAACAAGGACGCGCAGGCTCCGACCCCGATGATCGAGATCGGGAACAAGCTCCGCACGATCATGCTCGGCCGCTGCAAGGCCGATAAGTGGTCCGAGTCCTCGCTCGCATGCTTCCGCGCAGCGACCGATCAGCCGAGCATCAAGGCCTGCCGACAGGGCTTGCCCGTCGAGCAGTCCCAGCGGCTGCAGCAGGAGATCATGCAGGTCATGACCAGCGGCGGCCCCGGCGGCATGGGCGGCATGGGCGCGCCTCCGCACGGCAGCGGTGCTGCGCCTGCGGGCAGCGCGAACTAGCGGCGCGTCAGGTCGCGCGTGATGTTCTTCTGGTGCGCCTCGAGCGTGCCGCCGCCGATCTCGATCAGCTTGGTGTCACGCAGGAACTGCTCGACCCGGTACTCGGTGCAGTAGCCGTATCCACCGAGCACCTGGACCGCCGCGTCGGCGACCTCCTTGGCCGCGGTCGCGGAGAACAGCTTCGCCGCGTCGGTGCCGAGGCGATTGCGAGAATTCGGGCCCGTCGTCGCAGCGACGTTGTAGATCAGCGCGCGCATCGCCTCGATCTTGGCGTAGCTCTCGCCAATGTGGCGCTGAATCTGGCCGTGATCGGCGATCGGCTTGCCGAAGCTGCGGCGCTCGGTCGCGTACTGGACCATCACGTCGAGGCAGCGGCGGGCCATGCCGAGGCTCATCGCCGACAGGCCGAGGCGCTCGATCTCGAGGTTGCGCATCATGTTCGTGACGCCGCCTCCCTCGGTGCCGAGCAGGTTCTCGGCGGGGACGCGGACGTCCTCGAAGATCAGCTCCGACATCGTCGACGCGCGCATGCCCATCTTCGGAATCTTCGAGCTGGTCGAGAAGCCGGCGAACGAGCGCTCGACGATGAAGGTCGTGATCCGGTCTTCGAGCTTCGCGTAGACACAGAACACGCCGGCCTCGGGGCCGTTGGTGATGAACGTCTTGCGACCATTGATCACGTAGCTGTCGCCGTCCTTGCGCGCGATTGTCTGCATGCCGAGGACGTCGGTGCCGACGGCGGGCTCCGTCATTCCCATCGCGCCGATGACCTCGCCGGTCAGGACCTTCGGCAGGTACTTCTTGCGCTGGGCAACTGTCGCGGGCCAGTAGAAGTTGTTGACGAAGAGCAGGGCGTGCGCGAGGTAGCCGAGCGCAAAGCCTGGATCGGAGTAGGCGAGCTCGTCGTGGACGATGCACGAGGCCGTCGCATCCATGCCCGCGCCGCCATCGGCCTCGGGAATGGTGACCCCGAGCAGGCCGAGGTCGCCGAGCTCGCGGACGAGCTTGAGGTTGAACGTTTGCGATTCGTCGTGCTCCGCCGCCTGCGGCTCGACGCGGTTCTGGACGAACTGCCGGAGCGTCTGGCGCAGAAGTTCGTGCTCGTCGGTAGCGTGGGGCGTTTGCGCGAGGGCAACCATGACGAAGCGTACCTCACGACCCCCCGTAAGCACAGACGCGTTACAGTTTGAGCGTGCCGGGAATCGATCGATGGACGCATGGCCAGCCCGCCGTGCTGGTCGCGAATCCGACCGCTGCGAGCGGCAAGGCGGCCGACTGGATCCGGATCGCGCGCGCGCTCCTGGACGAGGCCGAGGTGCCACACCGGTTCGTCGCGACCGAGCCCGACGGCAAGACCGTGGAGCGGGTGCGCGAGCTGGTCGACCACGACGGCGCCCGCGTCCTGATCTACATGGGTGGTGACGGCACGTTTGCCGAGGTCGCGAAAGGATTGTTCGCATCGCAGCACGCAGGCGAGGTCGTGATGGGCATGCTGCCGACCGGGACTGCGAACGACCAGGGCAAGTCGTTTGGCCTCGATTCGGGGCCGGGCTCGCTCGAACGGAACGTCGGCGTGATCGCGGCGGGTGAGGTCGTGGGGTGCGATGTCGGCCGGCTCGTGATCGAGCGCGGCATGAAAGAGATCCATCGCGACATGTTCTTCGACTCGTTCAGCATCGGCCTCGGTGCCGCGAGCCTCGAGACGCGCAACCGCGATCGCGAGCGGGTCGGTCGGATCCCCGGGCTTGGCGCGTTCTATCGCGACCAGCTCGTCTATGCCGGCGCGATCCTGCAGCGGCTCGCCGAGAGCTACGTCGTCGATATCAAGTTCGATCTCGAGGCGGTGATCGATGGCGTCGTGCACTCGTTCGACAACCTGCTCGATGTCATCGTCAAGAACACGAAGATCTTCGGCGGTGAATGGATCTTCGATTCCAACACCGAGAGCGACGACGGCTTGTTCGAGCTCGTTCCAGTGACGGGACGCCGCGACTTCGGCGCGAAGATGATCGGCACGCTGCGGCGCAGCCCGGTCGGCGTCGAGGATCTGTCGCTGCTCGGGTTCGCGCACGATCCTCCGATGACCGGGGCGAAGTTCGACCTCGACGTCCGCGCGACACCTCTCCCGGCGGCGCAGTGCGACGGCGAGGAGCTGCCCGCGGGCGAGCGCTATCGCATCGAGGTGGTGCCGCGAGCCCTGCGCTTGATCGTTCCCCGCGAGCACCTCGATCCGGCGAACGTCGATGCCACCGGTCCGATCCGGCGGCAATCGTGAGTCGACGGCGCGCGTGAACCGCCGCTGAAGTCCGGGCGTGCACGCGCATCTCCGCTTGTTACACTGGAGCTGTGAGAGCGCTTCTGGTCCTGGTCGTCGTCGGATGCGGTGGCAGCAGCAAGGCCCCGGTGAAGCCGCCGCCCGCGCCGGCGGTGCCAGTCGTGTTCGAGAACCGCACCTGTCTCGACGCCGCGGTGGGCCTCGATCGATCCACGAAGACGCTGCGCCCACCGGAGGATGATGTGGTCGGCCTGGTGCGCGAGCGCTGCGCCGCCGATGGCTGGTCCGCCGCGGCGATCGAGTGCTTCGCGGCGATGAAGGAAGAAGATCTGACGGCGTGCACGCGGCTGGTTCTCCCGATGCATCGCGAGAAGTTGATCGCGACCCTGGTCGGCAACTCCTCGGACGACAGCGAGGAGCTCGCCTCGATCGTTACCAAGCTGCAGGCCCTCCAGGTCGGCATCCTCAACTGTGACCGGTTCGTTCAGGCCGTGACCGTGACGATGTCGTGCAAAGGGTTGGCTTCGGCGGTGCGGATCGCACTTGGCAATGAGACCGCGGACTTCTGGTCGCTGCCGACAGCGCGCCTCTCGATCCAGGACCGGGCCCGGATGGCCGCAGCGTGCGGCGAGTCACTGGACGCACTTCAGCAGCAGTCCGTCGACGTCGGTTGCATGCCCTGAGCTCTTGGTCCAACCTCCCTGCCATCCAAACAGGGAGTTGCTCCATGGCTGATGTCTTCATCTTCGACGCACTTCGTACGCCCCGCGGCCGCGGCAAAGCCGGCAAAGGCGGCCTCGCGAATCACCATCCTCAGGAGCTGCTCGCGCAGACCCTCAACGTGATGGCCGAGCGCAAGAAGCTCGACAAGAACCTCGTCGAGGATGTCTCGATGGGCTGCGTCACGCAGGTCAAGGAGCAGGGCGCCTGCATCGCCCGCAATGCGCTGATCGCGGCCGACTGGCCCGAGGACGTCACGGGCTTCACGGTCAACCGGTTCTGCGGCTCGGGCCTCGAGGCGGTGAACTCGATCGCGTCGAAGATCGGTGCCGGCTTCATCGACGGTGGCATCGGCGGTGGCGTCGAGTCGATGTCGCGCGTTCCGATGGGTGCCGACGAGGCAATGATCGACGGTCTCAACATGAAGCTGCGCAAGCGGCTGTTCATGGTTCCGCAGGGTATCTCGGCCGATCTGATCGCAACGCGCGAGGGCTTCTCGCGCGCCGACGTCGATCAGTTCGCACTGCAAAGCCAGCAGAAGGCCGCGCGCGCGATCGAGGCCAAGCGATTCGCCAATTCGCTGTTCGCGGTGAAGAACGATGACGGCTCGGTCGCGCTCGATCGCGATGAGCACCCGCGTGCCGACACCACGCTCGAGGGACTCGCCGGTCTCAAGGTCGCGTTCGAGCAGATGGGCGCCATGGCGATGGGCCCGAACGGCGAGACGCTCGACCAGCTCGCTCTCTCGCGCTACCCCGACACGAAGAAGATCGATCACGTCCACACCGGCGGCAACTCGTCGGGCATCGTCGACGGCGCAGCCGTGGTGCTGATGGGCTCTGGCGAGTGGGGCCAGAAGGCAGGCCTCAAGCCGCGCGCGCGGATTCTTGCGATGGCAACCGCCGGCGCCGAGCCGCTGATCATGTTGACCGCTCCGGCACCTGCGTCGCTCAAGGCGCTGAAGAAAGCAGGCATGAAGGCCAGCGACATCGATCTGTGGGAGATCAACGAGGCGTTCGCCGTCGTTCCGCTGCAGACCGCAAAGGCGCTCGGTATCGACCTCGACCGCGTCAACGTCAACGGCGGCGCGATCGCCCTCGGTCACCCGCTGGGTGCGACCGGCGCGATCCTCCTCGGAACCGCCCTCGACGAGCTCGAGCGTTCGAACAAGTCGACTGCCCTGATCACGCTGTGCATCGGCGGCGGCATGGGCATCGCGACGATCATCGAGCGCGTCTGAGCTCGCATCTTTGGGTAGTGACCGGGTAGCTCGCCGGTGATCTCACCGTCGCCTAGCCAGACCATCTCGCGGCGCGAGCTACGCTGCCAGAATGGACGGCGCAGTCGACGGCGCGCGCTCGGATCGCGAGTTGATCGCGGCGATCATCGCCGAAGATGGTGCCGCGCTCGGCGAGCTCTACCGACGCCACTCGGCAGCGCTGCTGTGCTCGGCTCTGCGGCTCTGCCGTGAGCGCGGTGACGCGGAAGATGTTCTTCACGATGTCTTCCTCGAAGCGTGGAGGCGTGCCGCGACCTACGATCCTGCCCGCGGCAGTGTCGCGAGCTGGCTCAGCGTCCGGCTGAAGTCGCGTGCGATCGACTTCCTCGTGCGTCGCCGCCGGCACGCCACCTTGTCGAGCCACTACGATTCCGTCGGAACCTCGTCGGCGCGGCGAGCGCTCACGACAGAGATCGTCGCCGTGAGGCGCGTCCTTGCCGCAATGAACCCGCGATGCGCGAAGTTCCTGGTCGCCGCGTACGTCGAGCAATGGTCCAGCGCCGAGCTGGCGGCTGCCACCGGCATCCCCGTGGCGACCGTGAAGTCGCGGCTGGCCGCGGCGAGGGATAACTTCCTGGCGACGCTCCGGCGCGCGTTCCCTGCGCCCAGGATGCCGGCTACAGCGTCGCGCCGTCCAGCCAGGTGACTCGCTAGCGCTTGGCCTGCGCGCCGGTCAAGCCGGCCTGGACCTTCTTCGCTTCCTCGAGGTGCATCGCGACATGGCCGCGCGTGGCGGTCAGGTGGTTCTTGACGGCGTCGTTCTTCGCAGCGGTGAGGAGCTTGCCGTCGATCAACGCGATCACATCGGTGTGTCCCTTGATCATCGCCGCCATGAACGCGCTCGCAAACCGCGCTCCGTCGAGCGGAACCAGCATGGCGAGATCGCCCGCTCCCTTCACACGCAGCTTGTCGACGCGCGCGCTCTCGACCGGCATGACCTTGATCTTGACGCCGAGCTTGAGCGTGTCCTCCACGTTCTTGCCATGGGCCTGGTGCAGCATGCGTGCGTACGCGAGGACCTCCGGGCTGACCTTCTTGGTGGCCGCCGCAGCCGCGGCGAGGGTCTCGCCCTCGTCGATCGCCGCTACCATGCCCAGGATCTCCGCGTCGGTCATCGGGCTCATGTCGTCGCTGCCGATCTCCGGAGCCCGCTTTGGCGCCCCCGGGATCACGGCGAGATCCGGATCGGGGGTCATTGCCATCTTGGCTGGCGTGAACTGCAACGTCGTGACGTACGGCGGATTCTCTCCCTTGACGTCGGCAACGACAGTCTTGCCGAACGTGGCGCGGGCCCGCTTCGCGTCCGTCTTGCCCATCGCGATATCGTTCGCCAGGTTCAGCGTGAGAATGTTGTGCCCCTCGAGGTCACAGCGGGCCGACATCTCTCCGGCCGTGCGGTCGACAATCACGCTGCCGTCGAACGCGACGAGGGCGGAGACCTTCGCCGCCGACACGCGGTAGTCGACCGTGTGCATCAGATAATCCATGTGCGGTTTGGGGAAGTCGTGCGGGATCTCGAGGCGCGTCACCGTGATCCGCTTGTACGGGCCTTGGTTGTGCCAGACGAGCTGCTCGGACGTGGCCTCCTGCGGCGATCCATATTTCGCGAGCATCTGCTGCGCTGCGAGCACGGGCCGTGGGGCCCACGATGCGAGGATCTTGTCGACGGAGCCGCGCGCCATCGGGGCGGCTGCAGTGGCCGGTGCCCTGGTCGGCTTCGTAGGGTCGGCGGTGGCCGAACCAATCGCAAGCGGCACGGCGAAGAGGCCGAGAGCGGCCCGGCGGAATGATTTTGAGCTCAGCATGATGTGTCTCTCTTCCTCGATATTGAATGGCGAGAGTTGGTGCACGAGCAAGGCCGTGACCTGGACGCCGGGTGTCGGGCTGCGCCTGGAACATGATTTCTGTTTGTGCGCCGGTGTCGCCACTTGGATTGCACGGGTGCGCAGAGGCGCGCGCGCAGATCTACGTACGTCCGAGCCACGTGGATTGGCCGCGCGCCTTGGCGAGGTCGAACGCCGGCACGGTCCTTCCGGTACAGCGCCCGTGAATCAGAACTGGGTGGACATGTTTGCTGTCGGGGTCGACGCGCTGCGGACCTCGTTCATCGACCTGCTGCTGCTCGTCGAGACCCGCGTGGTCGTGCGTCGCGAGGTAGGGAAGGAGCTCCCGGATCTCCCGATAGTCTTCCTCATCCTGGGAGGGCGTCGGGCAATCGATCGGCAGGAGCGCCACCGCCTCGATGTCCTGCTCGTGCGCAGGTCGAGCTCTCCGCCGAATGCTGGCTTGATCTGCGACGTGACGCTCGCAGGCAGCAAGCCAGCGTTCGCGAGCTCCACTCTTGCGAGCTCGTCGGAGACGGATGAACGGGGCTTCCGCTTGCAATCGATGTTCGGTGTTGCTCCACGCCGCTGCGCTCGTTCTTCACGAACTAATCCCATGATCGATCAACAACCCAGGAGACTTCCCATGTCGACCTTAGCTTCAAGATGCGTGTGGATCGTCGGTGCCGCCGCGGCAGGATGCAGTGGCGATGGCGGATCCGATCCTCTCTACGAGCAGCCTGACGTTCGCGACGACGTCGAGCCCCCTGCGAGTGGTGTGTCGGAAGGCCAAGCGGGCGCGGTCTGCGCCGGCGACAACGGAGGCATCACGCTGCCTGCCGGCTTCTGCGCGACGGTCTTCGCCGATGGCCTCGGCCGCGCACGTCACATGGCAGTGACTCCGTCGGGCGACGTGTTCGTGGTGATCGATCCGCCCA
>JAYUYE010000827.1:0-3277 GCA_043752985.1 Myxococcales bacterium | reverse complement strand
TCTGCGGCCGATGGTCCCGGCGGCGTCGTCTCCTTGCGACACGCTGCCAGCACCACCAGCAGGACGAGGACACAGCGAGCCACGCGATCAGTCCGCTGCGAGTCCGCGAAACGCCGCGGTGACGGCTGCGTAGTTGCCGCTGCCGGGCGCGTCGAATATCGCACCGTACGAGCCGGGCGCGTCGACGATCGCGTAGGCAGCGGCGTCGCCGTTGATCACGGGGAGGAGTGCGAATGGATTATCAGCGCCGACCTGCGTGACGTTGCCGTTGACCATGACCAGGGAGATGACCACCGCGACCCCCGAAACTCCGACCATCGGTGCAGCGAGCATGCCCTCCCCCGTGGACGGCTGATCGTCGATCTTGCCGACGCCTTCGAGCGGCGCTGTCCCTTTCATGTTTGCCAGCTCGAGCGCCCACGCGACGCGAGACGTGTTGCCGGTCGAGAAAATCCGCACGACCCTGGCACCGGGACGCGCGCTCGCCGCGTACCAGACCTCGACCGCACCGTCGTCGCCGTTCCAGAGAGCGCGCGCGCCCGCGAACACATAGTTGTTCTGGGCGTCGTCGACGATCGAGACCACAGATTCGGCGGTGCCGCCGATGTTTTGGCTGAGCGTCGCGATCGCGATCAGTCCCCCGGCACGCGTCGGCGCGAGGTTGACCGTGGTCCCATTCACGTCCAAGTCGCGCGTCGTGCGCACCTGGACGAGCTCCGGCCTCGCGCCGGAGGCGTCAGGCGATGCCTCGGGCGCGAACCCGAGGCGGCCACAGCCCGCGAACAACAGCAGAGCGACGCGCCACACACCTCAGTGTACAGCGATTGCAGCGACCGCGGATAGGTGCTGCGCGGAGCGACGTAGCGGGCGGACGGGCGGCGGGCGTTGACCGCGCGCGCGATCGCCTTGGCAATCACGATCGGGTTCGATGCGAACCGGTCGGCCATCTTCGACAGCTTCCTGGTACTTCGCGACGGCCTTCGCTTACGGCGTCGCCGCGAACTTGCCGAGGCCAGCGACCGCGGTCGCCTCGAAGTTCGTGCGGATGACGCCGGGCTCGATCAGCGTGACGTCGATGCCAAATGCCTCTGTTCATTCCGCAGCATGAGCGCAAGCCTTTCCTGCCGGGAATCTCGTAACACGCCGGAATTCTGTGCTCAGCGCCGGGGCCGGGCTGGCTTGCTCACGCCCTGTCGCTGCTCGGCGCGCGCGCGGCTGGCCGCCATCGCCCAGCTGCAGATCGGGCACGCCGCGGGAACGTGACCTTTTGCGGGACAGCTCGCGCGGCCGAAATAGATCAGCTGCAGGTGCACGAGGTGCCAGCGATCCTCGGGGAACAGCGCCTTGAGATCGCGCTCGACCTCCTCGACGTTACGCGCCCGCGAGAGTTGCCAGCGACCCGCGAGCCGATGGATGTGCGTGTCGACGGGAAACGCGGGTCGTCCGAAGGCCTGGACCATCACCACGCTCGCGGTCTTGTGCCCGACACCGGGCAGTCGCTCGAGAGCCTCGAGGTCATCGGGCACCTCGCCACCGTGCTCCCCGACCAGGATCCGGCTCATCGATGCGAGTGCCTTCGCCTTGCCCGGTGCGAGGCCGCAGGTGCGGATCAGCGGCAGGATCTCGTCGGCCGTCATCGCGGCCATCGCGTGCGCATCAGCTGCGCGCGCGAACAGCGCGGGCGTGACCATGTTGACGCGCGCGTCGGTGCATTGCGCGGAGAGGACCACCGCGACCAGCAGCTGGAACGGGGTCGCGTGCTCGAGCGGGACTGGCGGAGCCGGGAAGTGCTCGTCGAGGATCGCGGCAATCCGGTCCGCTCGCTGCTGCCGCCCCGACGGTGGTGCTGCTTGCCTGCGCACCGCCGCGACGCGGCGGCGTCGTGCCGCTGGCTTGCTCGCGGTCTTCGCGGCAGCGGTCTTCGCTCTCATGGCTGTTCTGCGTCGTCGTCGCGGGGCGAAGCTTGTGCCCGCGGCGTCGGGGGTTTGGTGCCGGGCTTCGTGCCGGTGAGGCTGTCGAGCAGATCGCGCGCGGGTTGGTGCGTCGGCTCGGAGTAGACAGCCTCCTGTGCCTTCTCGATCGCATCTGCCTTGCGGCCCTGCTTGATCAGCCACTGCGCCTCGGCCATCCAGGCGCGCGCGCGCAGCGGCTCGAGCCGCTGGGCCTCGCGGAGCTCCCGCAGGCCGGCTTCCTCGTCGGTGTCGAGCAACAGGCGGCCGAGCTGGAAGTGACCGTTCGGCTCGTCGGGCGCGATCTCGACGAGCCGACGATACGCGGCCTCGGCGACCGCGGGCTCTCCGAGCCGGCGCGCGTTACCCCCCCAGAACCGGTAGTAGTCGACGGCCTCGGTCGTGGTGCGATCGACCACGAGCCACAGTGCGATCGCCACGATATGCGCGAGCCCGAGCCACGGGATCACCGGTGAGCGGCCGCGGAGGCGAGTCACCGTGATCATCACGATCGGGAACGCGGACAGCACGATCGCTACGGTGAACGCCGACGGAAACCGCGTGAATCTCGCGAGCACGAGACCGCCCCCGATGCACAGCGCGAGCGCGGCGCCGGCGACGACCACATTGGACAGCCGCACGGCGCGGAGCACCGAGCGCGCGGCGCGGAGCGGCGCGAGGTTCGCGAGCCACACGAGGACGCGATCCGGGATCACGAACACGTAGAACCCGAGCATCAGGTACGCGAACAGGCCGATGTCGAGCCCGCTCGCGAGGATGCCGAGGTGGAAGGCGATTCCGAGCGGCAGCGCGATGAACCATGCCGGGCGGATCCACACGACGACCGCGAGCACGAGCTCGGTGAGGAGCGCGAACCGGGCCACCATCTTGAATCCGATCGAGTCCTCGATCAGGCCACGCAGCGAGCCGGTGATCTGGCCCGTGATCGTGCGGCCATCGAGCCATGCCGGCGACATCTTCGAGATCGCCGCCCACAGATACAGGATACCGAGCTGCACGAGGAGCAAGCGGACCGCCCAGGTCCTGATCTTCGTCTCGGGGACGGCTTCGTCGCGACGTTGCCACGGGATGAAGCACGCGATCAGAAGGATGAGCACGACGAGGTAGTGATGCTGATACGAGTCGAGCTGGCTGCCGAAGTAGAGCCACGCATAGATCGCGGCACCGACGGGTACGACGACCTTGGTGGCGACGCCGAACGCCGCGTGGACGAACAGGAACGCGCACGCGAGCTGACCGATCTCGAATCCGATGCGTCCGGGACCGAACGCATCGAGCCCGGGTAGCTGGCCGACATTGAAGCCGCC
>JAYUYE010000826.1:0-17073 GCA_043752985.1 Myxococcales bacterium | reverse complement strand
GCGCAGGCGCTCGAAGGCTGCACGCAGCGCCGTCTGGTGATCGCCCGAGGGAAAGTCGAGCAGGTTGGTCCCGACCAGGGTCTCCACGGATAGCGCGCCGAACCCGCGGTTGAGAAACCGGATTGCGCCGTCGAGATCGACGTGGATCACATGATCCGGCGCGTTGACGAAGACGGCGTCGAGTAGCGCGGCGTGCTCGGTGTCACGCCGCTCGGCGACCTCGCGATCTGCGTAGGCACGGGCGAGCGTGAGGACCTGGCTGATCTGGGTGGCAACGCCGCGAGCGAACGCCAACCAGTCGCTCCGATCGAGCTCGCGGCCGCGCGCGATCATCACCAACGCACCGAGCGGAACGTCAGCCTCGGTCAGCGGGACGATCAGCAGCGCGGTTGCACCGGTGCGCTCGAGCAACTCGCGCTGCACGCCCGGAGCGACGTCGGTCGACGGCAGATAGACCGTCTTACCGGCGCGCATCAAATCCCGCAGCATCTCTTCGTGACCGAAGAACGTCTGCAGCTCATCGGGCGTGCCGAACTGCTGGCCGCTTCCGATCGAGCGCACGCGCAATGGCCCGGTGTCGCCGAGGTAGAGCGCGCCTCCTGCGATCCCACCGGCGTCGAAGCACTCTGCCAGCGCCTCATCGAGCGCCACGTCGACGTCGCGATGCTTGAGCACGGCCTCCGAGATCCGCGTCAGCACGGTGAGCTCGGAAGCGAGCGAGGAACACCGCTTCGCGAGCCCGGTGTTGAGCATCACCTGACGCTCGAGCTGACGGAACACGCGCCGGTTGTGCTCCTGCTCGAGATCGTGCAGCTCGTCGGGTTGGATCGGCGCTACCTCGGGCACAGCCTGAAGCGTGGTGCTCAACGCGTCGAGAAGCTCGACCAGCTCCGGTGTGCGCGGCAGCAGATGCGTCGCACCTGCGCGCCGCGCGAGCTCGCGATCGGCTGGCTCGACGTAGCTCGACGTCACGAGAAGAACCGGAAGCTTGGCGAGCGCCGGATCCTGGCGCACGGTCATCGCGAGGCCGAAGCCGTCGAGATCCGGCATCATCACGTCGGAGATCAGGACGTCGGGCATCCGTCGTCGTACCGCTGCGAGTGCCGCGACCCCGTCGGCCACCGCTTCGCACTCGAAGCCGAGGCGCGTCAGCCGGAACGCCGCGAGCTTGAGCTGGATCGGGTCGTCGTCCGCGATCACCACACGGCGCCCGACGCCGAACTTCGCACTCGCAGGGATATGGGCCGGGAGGTGCGCCTCGATCAGCGGGACGAGCCGCGACGGCGAGATCGGCTTGGCGATGATGTCGTCGAAGCCAACGGTCGAGACCCGCGCTTCATCGAGCTCCGAGACGAAGCCGGAGAACGCGAGAATTGAGACCTCGCTACCCTGCGCGAGGCCGCGCAGCTCGCCGACCAGCATGAAGCCGTCGGCGTCGGGCAACATGAGGTCCTGGAGAACGACGCGCGGCTTCCACCGGATCATCAGCTCGCGCGCGGTCTTGCCATCTGGCGCCTCGAGCACGTTGTGCCCTTTGCGCTGGAGTGCCTTGCACACCATGCGTCGCGTGACGGCGTTGTCGTCGACCACCATGATCTTGTGCTGGATCACGACGGTGACTCCTTGCGCGACAGGTGCTTCGCGATCGTGCCGGGCAACGCGCGCGTGTCGATCGGCTTGGTCACGTAGTCGTCGCACCCCGCGGCGACGGCCTTCTCGACGTCTCCCTTCATCGCGTACGCAGTGACGGCGACGATGATGATGCCGCGGGTGTCCGGATCAGCCTTGAGCTGGCGCGTGAGCTCGAGGCCATCGATCCCCGGCAACTGGACGTCCATCAGGATCAGCGCGGGGCGCTTTACGCGGATCTCCGCGAGCGCTGCGTCGGCGTCGGCCGCCGTGGTGACCGCGTACCCGTTCGCCTTCATCAGGTAGGCGACCAGCTTCAGATTCGTCGGGTTGTCATCGACGATCAGGATCTGCTCCCCCGCCATCAAGCCTCCCTCACTACTGCGCTCTCGACACCAGCACGCACGAGCGACGCGACGAGGGTGTCGCGATCGAGCGGTTTGTGAATCACGTCATGAACGGCGAACCCGGCAACCACCTTCGCGTCAGGCACCACAGTTACGACGATCACCGGGACGGCCGCGTTACGCCGCTCTCCATGAAGCGCAGCCAGGAGGTCGAGGCCGCTCATGTCCGGCAACAGCAGATCGATCGTGATCGCATCGAAGTCCCGCTCCCGCCACCGCGCCAGCGCTTCGGCACCGGTCCCCGCCAGCTCGACGGCGTAGCCGGCACTCGCGAGGGCGGCGACGAGCGCCGTCTGATCGGCGACGTCATCCTCGACCACGAGCACGGTCCGAGCGCCTTCGCGGGCGACGTGAATGACCGGAGGCGGCGCGGCCTCGGTGGTCGCGCTCGTGTGGCGCGGCAGCACCGCGAAGAACGTGCTGCCGGTACCGACCTCGCTCGTGACCCCGACGCTGCCGCCTTGCGCCTCGACGAGCCGCTTCGTCAGGGCGAGCCCGAGGCCCGTGCCCTGATGGCGCTTGGCCCGCCCGGTCTCGAGCTGCTGGAACTCGATGAACAGCTTGCCGAGATCCTTGGGCGCGACGCCGATGCCGGAGTCCTGGACCTCGAAGCGGAAGTGATCGTCGCCCTCCGCCGCGACCCGGATCGTGACGTGCCCACCAGCGGCAGTGAACTTCAGCGCATTTGACAGGAAGTTGTACGCGACCTGCTTGAACCGACCGGGATCGAGCACGAGCTTGGTTACCGTGGGGTCGATGACCGTTGCCAGCTTGATGCGCTTGGCGGACACCGCGGTCCGCAGGATCGCGCAGACTTCGCCGACCACGCGCTCGATCTCGATGGGCTCGGGTCGGAACTCGAGCTTGCCCGCCTCGACCTTCGCGAGATCGAGAACGTCGTTGATCAGTTGCAGGAGGTGGCGACCGCTGGCCAGGATGTCTCCAAGAAACTCTTGATGCTGCGGGGTCGCGGGATCGACCTGACCGTCGTGCAGGAGCTCCGCGAATCCGATGATCGCGTTGAGCGGCGTGCGCAGCTCGTGCGACATGTTTGCGAGGAACTCGCTCTTGAGGCGACTCGCCTCCTGAAACCGGCGATTCTGCAGCTCGAGCTGTTCGCTCCGCTGGCGGACCTCGAGGGTTATCCTGCGCTCTGCTGCCTCGCGCAGCGCGCGCCGCACGGCAGGGACGAAGCGCTTGGGCTTGTCCTTCGAGAGAAAGTCGAGCGCACCGGCGCGCAGCGCCTCGACGGCGGGCTCCTCGCCGATCGTCCCCGAGATCATGATGCATGGCACCGCGAGCCCGCGCGCGATCAGCGTGTCGAGCACCAGCCGCCCTCCGAACCCGGGCATCGACCAGTCCGAGATCACGAGGTCCCAAGGCTGCTGCAGCGCAGCCTCGAGCAGCGCCAGCGAAGACACGCGCAGCGCGGTCAGCTGATAGCCACCGCGACGCAGCTCCCGCAGCAAGATTTCGAAGTCGTCTGCGGAGTCCTCTGCCACGAGGAGGCGTAATGCGCTGGTCTGGTGCAATTTTCCGGTTCCCGCACTACGACGATAAGCCCGCCGCGCCGGGAGGCCAAGCCTCTTGTCCCACGGCTCACCCCGTCACGACGGGTCAGTGTTCGGCGGCAGCGTGAACGAGATCCTCGCGCCCCCGCCCACCGTGCCTTCGGCCCAGATCCGGCCGCCATGGCGCTCCACGATGCGTCGGACGGTGGCCAGGCCGATTCCAGTGCCATGGAACTCCCGGTCCGAATGGAGCCTCGCGAACGGAGTGAACAGCCGCTCCGCCTGGTTCATGTCAAACCCTGCCCCGTTGTCGCACATGTAGAACACGGTGTCGCCGTCCTGCTCTGTGCTCCCGAGCTCGATCCGCGGGGCGTCGATGTGGGTAGTGAACTTCCACGCATTGCCGAGCAGGTTGTCGAGCAGGATCCGCATCAGGCGCCCGTCCGCATTGACCACGAGGTTCGGCTGAATCGTCACCGCAACCGTTCGAGCCGGCTCGCGGCGAACGAGCTCCTCGAGCGACGACGCGGCGACCGTCGTCAGATCGACGCGATGACGACCGATCGGCGCGCGGCTGATCCGCGCCAGCTCGAGCAGCGCGTCGATCAAGTCCGCCATGCGATGGGATGCCGCGAGCACCCGCCGCACGTGGTCGGTCGCGCGCTCGTCGAGCTTGTCGCCGAGGTCCTCGACCAGCGCGTGCGTGAAAGCGCTGATCGTCCTCAGCGGTGCACGCAGATCATGCGAGACCGAATAGCTGAAGGACTCGAGCTCGCGGTTCGCGAGGGCCAGCTCGTGATTGGTCCGCGTCAGCTCTTCCGCGAGTGCGGCGCGGGTCTCGGCGAGCTCACGCGCAGCGCGCGCTTCGGAGGCCTCGAGCTCACTGCGCAGGAGCTGCTCGCGAACCTTGCGCTGCTCCTCCTCGATCTGCTTGCGGCGAATCTGCGCTTGCACCCGAGCACTCAGCACCTCGAACCCGCTCGACTTCGACACGAAGTCGTCCGCGCCAGCGGCGAGTCCTTCGATCACCGCGTCGCGCTGCTCGCTTGCGGTCAAGAAGATCAACGGCGTGTCGCGAACGATCGGCGACGCCTTGAGCCGGCGACAGGTCTCGATGCCACCGATGCCCGCCATCGAGCGATCGAGGAGGATGCAGTCGACACTCTGAAACCCGAGGAGCTGGATCGCTTCCTCGCCCGAGGCCGCACGCACGACATCGTAGCCGCGCTTGCGCAGCCGATCGCCGAGCAAGCCAAGGTAGTCCGGATCATCATCGACCGCGAGGATCCGCTTCGGTGCGAGGATGCTGCCACCGTCGATCCGGACGCTGCCCGCCGAGCGGAGCAGCGCGCGAATCCGAGCGATCACGACACCGACGTCGTCCTTGCGAACAAGCCCATCTGCGCCGGCCTCGAGCGCGCGCACCTCGGCGTCCTTCTCGCTGGTGGTCGTCAACAGCAAGCACGGCGTCGAGCGCAGTCCTGGATCGAGACGCAGGCGCCGGATCACGCTCGCGCCGTCGACATCGGGCATCACTGCAGCCACGATGATCGCCGTTGGCCGCGCGGTTGCGGCGAGCTGCAAGCCTTCTGCGCCACCCACCGCCGTTGCGGTCTTGAAGCCCGCAGCAATCAACGCCTCGGAGAGTGCCTTGCGCGAGATGTTGTCGTCGTCGATGACGAGCACCAGGTCCCGTACGGGCGGGCCGCCGATCAGCTGCCGGATCCGCGCAATGACCTGCGTCGTGTCGTACGGCTTTGCAACGTAGTCGTTGGCACCTTTCGTAAGACCGCGGACGCGGTCCTTGATATCCGCCTCCGACGACAGCATCAGCACGGGGAGTGCGGCGAGCGTGTGATCGCGGCGGATCTGCTCGAGCAACTCGACGCCATCACCATCCGGCAACCGGACGTCGAGGATGACGAGCGCGATCGGCTGGGTGCGCAGCGCGATCCGTGCCTCCCCGATCGTCGCACACGGCAACGCACGGAACCCCGCTACCTCGAGGGCTTCTCCGAGGTCCACGCGAACCGTGAGGCTGTCATCGACGATCAGTACAGAAGGCATGCGCTACGCCAAAGATTAGCGCTCTCAGGCAGCCAAGAACGCAGCGATCGCCGCCGTCACTGCGGCAGGCTCCTCTACCGGGGACGAGTGACCGGCCCGTGGAATCTCTACCAGCGTTGCGTTCGCGATCGCACTGGCGATCTTCTCGGCGCGCGGCCGCGGCGTTGCGACATCCTCGTCCCCGACGAGGATCAGCGTTCGCGCCGTGATCCGAGCAAGCTCGTCGTGAACACCCGCTCGATCGATCACTCCGTTGACGGCGCGCCAACCGTCCTTTCGCCGAGACATCAGAGCCGTGTACCGGTCGCGTTCTTCCCGACGTGAGGGATCAGTGAGAATCGTGTGACCGAGCATGATCGGCGCGACCTGCCCGCGCACGACGCGCGGCCCGAACAGCTTCACGACCGAGATCAGAAGTCGGTACTTCTTCAGATTCTCGATCGGCTCCTCATCGCTCGACGTCTCGAGCAGCATCAGCGTGCGGACGAGGTCGGGCCGCCGGGCCGCCATCCGCATTCCAACGAAGCCACCCATCGAGAGACCACAGAAGTGGACGGCGCCCGTGCCGAGCGCCTCGAGTAGCGCGACGGCGTCCTGCCAGACGAGCTCCATGCCGATGCACTCGCGGCGCAGATCCGGCGCGCTCTGGCCCTGCCCCCGATGATCCCAGGCGACGCAGCGGTAGCGACCGCGAAGCGCCTCGATCTGTGCGGCGAACAGCTCGGTCCCCCACAGGAGGCCATGGCTGAAGGCGATTGTCTCGCCCGTCGTGCCCGGCCCGGTATCCACGTAGAACAGCGTCGTACCGTTCACTTCGATCGTCGGCATCGAGCCGAGCATCCCACTACGGCGCGATCGGATCGCGAAGCATGCGGAACATCGGCACCAGAATGAAGATGAAGGCGAGGACGCTCAGCATAGAAGACCCTCGAGCAAGCTTCGGGCCGTCGCAACCTCACGAGAGGACGCGCCGTTCCGCTGGGGTGCAATTCGCCTGGCCAGGACGCCAGTACCCTCGTCATCACGGGGTCCTGGCGACCAGACCGCGACGCGTCGAGATCCAGAGCGTCTCGCCGATCCGCGCGGTCGCGGTCGTGTCCTTGCCGGGCGTTCCACGCAGTGACGCCCACGCGGTCCGGGCGCCATCGCCCGTCCGGACGCCCTCCATCGTCGACGCGTAGAGCGTGTCACCGTGCCACGCCAGACCGCCGGGGTTGATCCAGCCGCCGCCGAGGGGCGTCGCCGTGACGACCTCGGGTGTCACGTCGAACCGGGTCACGCCGGCCTTGTAGGTACCGACCCAGATCGCCGATCCGCGCGGCGCGAGCGCCATCACCCAGTCGTCGCGCAAGTGACCGGTCGCGACCGAGTACCGGGTCCACTCCGTGTCGTCCGCGCGCCCCCGATACAGGCCGGTCGTCGTGCCGAGCCAGATCGAGCCGTCCTCCCCCTCGGCGACGGCCCAGACATTCGTCGCTTCGAGGTTCTGCTTCGTGCCGATCGCGATCGGTCGGCCGGCGCCGAGGATCGCCGCGCCGTGCATGCTGCCCGCGAGGATCCGACCATCGCGCAGCTGCGCGAGCGACAGCACGCCGCGCGCAGGCAACCCGTCCCGCTTCCCGAGCTGCGACACCGCTGTGCCATCGACGATCGACAGGCCTGTTGCGGTCGCGATCCAGAGCCGCGACGACGTACCTGCGCGGTGCTCGACCAGCAGCGCATTGATGCGGTGATCGATCTTCGCGTGCGCGAACTGTTTCCACGTCCCGTTCTCGAACAGCGCGAGGCCATGATCGAACGTGCCGACCCACAGGCGCTCGCCATCGACCGCGAGCGCAGAGATGTCATTGGCCGGCGGCCCCGACACGCGCGACGCGGCGATCCACGTAGCGGCGGTGCGCTCGCGGATCCACAGGCCATCGAGTCCCCCCGCGCACGCTGCACCATCACGTTCCGCGATCGCCTGGGTCATCACCAGTGCGTCGGGTATCGTGGTCGCCACAAGCCGGCCGCGATCGACGCGCTGGACGCGACCACCGAGCCCGGCAGCGGTGATCTCACCGTCGACGCGCGTGACGCGCCGAACATCGCCGCCTCCATAGCCGCGGACCGCGGCGCCCTCGCGCGAAAACAAGCCCGCGGTCGTCGCGATCCAGAGCTTCGCGCCGTCGCCGTAGAGCGACGTCACCTCGTTGACGCCCGTCTCGATCGTCATCAGCTCGAGCGAACCCGCGCGGAGCTTGTACAGGCCGCCCGCCGTCCCGGCCCACAACGCACCGTCTGCGATCGCGAGTGACGAGATGCGCGAGCGATTCTGGATCGCGGTCGTCGAGCGCGTGCCGGTGCCACCGCGAAACGGGACCGCGGTCAGCGACCCATCGGCCGCGAGCTTCTTCACGCCACCCTCCCAGGTCGCGACATAGGTGACGCCGTCGAGCTTCGCGAGATCGCGCACGGAGCGCGTGTCCGCGGTGCGCGCGATCGACAGCGTCGTTCCATCGATCGCGACCGCGGCGGCGCCGGTCTCGGTGCCGATCCACAGCGTGTCCCCGATCCGCGAGATCGAATCGATCCGCGTGCCGGGAAGACCATCGACGGCGGTCCACACTTTTCGCGTGGTGCCGCGCGCATCGACCCGGACCAGACCACCCCCGGTGCCCACGAGAACATCGCCGCCGCCGAGCGGGTAACACGCGCGCACCTCGCCGATGTTCGTGTGCACCGAGGGTGCAGCACCAGCCGTGGTCGTCGCTGTCACCAGCGAAGCGAGCACGATGCGCGCGCGCGTCATCATCACTGCACCACCCGCTGCTCGAACGTTGCCTGGTTGAGCGCGTTGTCGCGGGCGACGACCTTGAGGGTGACCGGCGAGGTCAGCTGCGTGGTCGGCTCCCAGCGGCCCTCGAACACACCCCACGACGTCATCTTCAGCCGCATCACCGTTCCATCGGGAAGGACGACCTCGACGCGATCCGCGTCCTTGCGCTTCTCACCGTCGACGAGCTGGCGCGCCTTGAGCGCGTAGCCCGTCGCGTCGTGGACCGCAGTCAGCTTGACGAGCGGCGCCGTGGTGTCGACGGTGTACGGCAGCTTGATGACCTCGAGACGGCCGTCCGCGTGCGTGATCGTGACGCGCACCTCGTAGACACCATCCGCGGTTGCTTGATCGATCAAGAAGCGAACCATCCACGCCGACTGCTCGGCATCCCACACCGCGAGCTTGGTCTCGCCGAACGGGAAGCTGACGATCACCGAGCGCGCATCGAGCGGCGCGGGGATCTTGATCTCCGGATCGCCCGGCTGAACCTCGTCGGGAGACAGGCTCGCCTGGCGTGCGCCGAGCGAATCGAGGTCACCGCCGGTGACGGTCGGAGCCTGGGCGACCTGCTGCGCGGCTTGCGTCGCCGCGTTCTTGCGCTCGATCTGATACTGCTTGTACGCCTCGTCGTTCTCGAGCACGAGCAGCGACGTGTACTTGCTCATCACGCCGAACTCTGTCGACATCGCGACGATATCGTCCTTGTCCGCATCGCTCACCTCGAGCGCCGCGAGCTGCTGACGCGCCCAACGCTGGGCAACGCGATCCGTTGCGACCGCTGCAGTCAGCGAGATGTCCTGCGTGAAGTCTTTGCCAGCGAGCTTGCCGGTCAGCTTGATCGACGGCGGCATCGGCTGATCGAGCGGCGTCTTCATCACCGCGACGATCTCGTCACCGATGAACAACGTCGCCGCGGTCGACGGAAACATGATCGCGCCCGTCGGACCGGTGAGCCGTGCGCCAGTGAGCCGCGGCGCATCCCCCTGAGTCGCGGCCAGCGCAAACCGCTGCTCGTCGAGCCGGCTCTTGACGATCATGGCGCGTCCGCCGGTGCGACCGGACAGCTCCGACCACAGCACCGTGCTCGCGCCCTTTCCGACGAGGGCGGCCTCGATCGGTGCGCCGAGCTTGTCCGCGAGCTTCGCGAGCTCGTCGGCGCGCTGCTCACCCCACGTCGGGATCCCGTCGCCGATGTAGAACACGTCGCTCGGGTCGCGCGCGTCGAGCGCGACAAGCGCACTGCCGATGTCGCTCGCCCCGTCGGGCTCGATCTTCTTGAGGAACTCGACCGCAGCCGCGATCGCCTCGGGTTGTGCCGGGACGTAGGTCTCGCTGCTCGCCTGGACCTCGACATCGCTCGCGAGCACGATGAACCGATCGGCAGGCGTCAGCTCGCGCAGCGTGATCTCGAGGAGCTCGAGCGCCTGTGCGCGACCCTCGAGGGACGACCGCGACGTATCGAACACCACTGCAACCTTGCGGCTCGCGATCGTCGACCTGGTACCGGCACCTAGGTTCGGCGCGATCCGGATCGCGGTATACACGCCGTCCTTGCGCGCCTCGCGCATCACGGCCGGCACCTTCGCGGCGGACACCGGCACGATCAGATCGACACCTTGTCCGACGTCGCGCTGCGCGAGCGCGACCTGGCCATCAACCCGGATCGACAGCTCGCCGATCGTGCCGTGATCGGGCGCGGTGATCGCGTAGTCGTACTCCCAGCCACTCGCTCCGCGGGTCAGCGGGGTGACGTAGCGGATCACGACCTTCTTGTCCGCGTTCGCCTCGAGCGGGAACACGCGCAGCTTGAACCAGTTGCCCTGCTCCCATTCGAGCAGCGCCGGATCGAGCATCTCGTCGACAATCTTCTCGTAGACGGCGCGCGCCTTGTCGCGCTCGACCATCTCGCCTTCGATCATCTTGCCGTCGATCTCCATCGCGAGACCGATCAGCATGGCGCCGTCGGGGACGGGGAACCGAAACGTGCCCTCGCGCCGCTCGGTGTCGTTGTGGAAGATGTGCGTCACCTCGGTGACCGCGAGATCACCCGTGGTCTTGACGTCGACATGGAGCGCACGCAGGGCGACCGGATCCATGCGATCCGCGGACGCCCGAGCCTCCATGCGGCCGAATCCGGAACCGGCGTCCGCCATCTGCAGCGCGAGGCTCCAGTCGGCAGCGCGCGGGCGAGCGCCCGTCGGAATCACATCGCCGCGGTTTCGCGGCGCGCCATCGACGAGCACATCTCCGGTGACGATCACTTCGCCTTCTTCCGTATCGATGAAGGCACTGACGCTCGCGCCGTGGCGAAGCCGGACGCGGCCGGCGATCACGTCGACGTGGATGCCGCTGCTGTCCTGAGTCAGCCGCGCGTGCGAGCCGGCGCGAAGGTAGAGCAGAGGTGCGTTCGCGGCATCACCGAGCGCGACGATGGCGCCGCGGCGCTCCGCCTTGATCTCGAGCACGCCGGTCAGCGACGCGCCCTGCGCGAGCGGCTGCCAGGCGCCCGTGGTGCGCACCGCGAGCTCGCCCCGCACGGTGATCGCCGAGAGCGCCAGGCTCATCGCCTTGCGCTGCGGTACGATCGCCGTGACCGTGGCCTTGTCGTCGGGATGCTTCACAGGCGACCCGCAGGACAGCAGGATCGTCGACGCGAGAAGTGACGTGGTGATCTTCACGACTTGGCTCCAATCTGGATGCGCGCGACGGTGACGGTCTGCTTCTCGTCGAACAGCTTGTAGGGGAGAACGTGCTTGCGCTCGGTCGGCTTACCTTCGTCGAGCACGACCACGACCTCACCCCGTGCCTCGCTGAAGTTCGAGCGACCGCGGCCGAAGTAGTTCACCTGCACGACGTACTCACCCGGGTGCGCCGTGTGCGCGGTGAAGCTCTCCGGCCCGTAGCCGGTGGTGACGTCGTCGAACAGCGCCTCGCCGAACTTCCCCTTGCGATTGGCGTAGAAGACCTTCTCGCCGGCGGGGTTCGTGACCCACAGGTCGACGTCCGAGTGATCCGTGTCCCAGGTCAGGTAGACCTTGATGTCGTTCTCGGTGCCGCCCGACAGCCGGAGCTCCTTGATCGAGCTCTCCAGCGTGGCGGCCGCTTCGGTCTTGCCGGCGGCCTCGGCCTCACGGCGGAGCAGCTGATAGATCTGCGCCAGCCGCTGCTTCGCGGGATAGCGCACGGCATCGGAGGTCTCGGTATCTCCGATGATTGCCTCGAACCGCTCGCGCGCTTCCTGCGTCTGTCCGAGGCGCGCGGCGACATCCGCGAGCTCGAACGCGAGGCGGCGATCCTTCGTGCTCTGCGCACCTGCAGCCGTCAGCCGGTCATACGCACCGCGCAGATCGCCGGCTTGCTTCAGTACGCTCGCGAGCGCGCGATGAGCACCGGCATCCTTTGGCAGGAGCTCTACGACGGCGGAGTACGCACGGCGTGCCTTCGCGCGATCACCGAGCTCGCTGTACAGATCGCCGAGCAGGCGAACCACTACGAGGTTGTAGGCGTCGACCGTGCGCCAGTCCTTGGCAGCGGTCAGTGCCTCTTCGAACTTCTTCGCGCGCTGCAGACCACGGACGAGCGCGAACCGCGCGGCGCGATCCTTGGGGTCCTTGGTGACGTTGTCGCGCAGGGTCGCGAGCTCGACTTCGTTGATCTCGCTGCGCGATCCGACAGGCTCCGTTTCGGCCTCGACCAGGATCATCCGGGCGCCGTCGCCGGCCGCCGCGTGCGCGCCAACGGTCGCCATGATCAGTGCGCCCGTCAGCAGCGCCGTTCCTCGTGGATTCATGGCGGCTCAGCTGTGCACTGGCGGTGCCACGCAAAAACCGCCAGGGATCAGGTAGTTCAGCGAGCGGTGGCCGTCGAGACACGCACCACGTCCCAACCGGGACACGCCTGCGGATGCCAGTCCGCTGACGGAGCTGACGAGGATCCGCACGGTCTCCGGATCGCCACGCTGCCAGTTTCAACGGCGACAATTGCGTGAGACAGCCGCGGCGATTTTAGTCCTCGTGCGCCGAGCCGATCCGGGCTCCGCGACGTGGCGCGGGGGATGTCGTCGCCGGCGCTCACGTCGGCGACGTGCGATATTGCGGTCGTGCGCGCGGCCTCGGCCAATCCGTTCCTCGTGGGCAAGCAGCGCCCCATGGTGGTAGGCCATCGCGGCGTACCCACGTTGCATCAGGAGAACACGCTCGCGGGATTTCGCCGCGCCGTGTCGCTCGGTCTCCCCGCGATCGAGCTCGATGTTCGGCTCACCGCCGACCACAAGGCGGTCGTTCTGCATGACCACAGCCTGCGCCGGTTGACCGGGAGCTCGTTTGACGTCGACAACCTGACGTGGGACCAGATCTCGCGCCTGCGAATCCGCCGCGAGGTTGCGATGGGCATCGACGTCAACGGCAACCAGGTGCGGATCGTGTACGAGCAGGAGGAGCGGATCCCGCTGCTCGCCGAGGTCCTCGCCGAGGTGGCGGGCTCGGTCGCGATCAACGTCGAGCTCAAGCTCGATATGCCGATCTGGTGGCAGGTCGAGGTCGCCGAGATCACTGCAAAGGTGATCTTGGATGCGGGGGTCGAGGATCGCGTGATTGTCACCTCGTTCGACCCACGCAAGCTGCGTGCGTTGTCGCGAGCGATGCCATCCTTGGCCCACGGGTTCTGCTTTGACGACACGATGTTGAACTTTGCGAGCCCACTGTTCTCCCGGCTCCCGGCGAGCTGGAGTGCGCAGCGAGCGCTCGAGAGGTTGATCGAGACGAACTTCATGAGCCGCCTGCTCGGGACGAAGCTCGTCGGCGCGGAACACACGCTGGTGGGTAAAGAGACGGTGCGCCGTCTCCATCGCCAGGGCGTCGCGATCGGGACCCACACGCTGTTCCCGCTCGGCGCCATGGGAACGAAGCAAATTGCACCAAGCGCTATGACCGAGGCCGAGGTCGATCGCCTCGTCGAGCTCGGGGTTGATTGGATCGAGACCGATGATCCGGAGCGTCTGCAGAAGCTGATCGGCTAGGCGTGATACCAACGGGTCGGGGAGCGCATGGAGCAGAACGTCATCACGGCCGTGCTGCTGCCAATCGCACTGGGCGTGATCATGCTCGGGCTCGGCCTCGGGCTGACGATCGCGGACTTCAAGCGCGTCATCGTCTATCCGCGCGCAGTCGCGATCGGTCTCGGCTGCCAGATGCTGATCCTGCCCGCGGCCTGCCTCGGCATCGCGCATGCGTTTCATCTCGGGCCTGAGCTCGCGGTCGGGCTCATGCTGCTCGCCGCGTCCCCCGGTGGCGCCACGGCGAATCTGTTCTCTCACCTCGCCAAGGGCGACGTCGCGCTCAACATCACGCTCACGGCCGTCAACAGCGTGCTCTCGCTGATCACCTTGCCGCTGATCATCAACTATTCGCTCGAGCACTTCATGGGCGAAGGCCGCTCGATTCCACTGCAGGCCGGCAAGGTGCTCTCGGTGTTCGCGGTCGTCCTGGTTCCGGTCGCGATCGGCATGGTGATCCGCTCACGCAAGCCGCTCGTCGCCGACCGGATGGACAAGCCGGTCCGCATCATCTCGGCGGTGTTCCTCGTGCTGATCATCGCCTCGGCGATCATCAAGGAGCGCGCCCGGATCGGGGAGCACTTCCAGCACGTCGGCCTTGCCGCGCTCGCGTTCAATCTCACGAGCATGGCGATCGGCTACGTGATTCCACGGCTGCTCCGGGTCGAGCGCCGGCAGGCAATCGCAATTGGCATGGAGATCGGGATCCACAACGGCACGCTCGCGATCGCGATCGCATCGAGCCCGGTGTTGCTCAACAATCCAACGATGGCGATCCCGCCGGCGATCTACAGCCTGATCATGTTCGTCACCGCCGCGATGTTTGGCTGGTTCGTTTCGCGCCGAACCTGACCGTTGATCCGTCCCGGCGAGACCGCCGAGGATGTCGATCAGGGCCAGGGCACCACGGCCGGAAGTGGCTGGGCGAGCGCATCGCGATGAACGGTCGCGAGCTCGACGTGCCCGGGGTGCGGCGAGCGCTTGTCGCTGCGCCGCTCGACACCGAACGACGCGCCGATCGCGAACCGCTCGTTGAGGTAGCCCGCGAGCTCCGGCCGCGACACGGCGCGCGCCCCCACGACGTGGCGAATCCCGGTGATCTGCGAGGCCGCGATCGCCCACACGCGCTGTGCGGCGTCCTCGGCCCACACCACCGAGCGGGCCTCGTCGGCGACGACCGTCATCGGCAGACCGCGCCCATGCCGGTAGCGTAGCCAGTCGAGGTGACCGTTCTTGCCGCTCGCCGACGGACCGATCCACGGCCCGCTCCGCAGGACCACCGTGTTCGCGCGCGCGAGCATCAGCTGCTCGGCCGCGACGCGCGTCTTGCCGTAGACGCTGAGTGGGTCCGTCGGCGAGTCCTCGCGATACGGACCGGTGTCGCCGCTGAATACGTGATCGCTCGAGCAGTAGACGATCCGGGTTTCGGGGGGCGCGTGCGCGATCAGGTTCCGCATCGCCTCGACGTTGACAGTCCACGCGAACCCGGGAGAGCCCTCGCAGTTCTCGACGTCACACACGCCCGCGCACTGGATGATCAGCGCGGGCCGCACGCGCGCGAACAGCGCGGCGACCGCGGGTTCGTCGTCGAGGTCGATACCCCCTGCTACGCCGGGCGGGTACTTCCGAGTCGCCGTGTTGCAGAACGCGGTGACGGCGGGACGGGCGCGCCAGATCGACCACCCGAGCATCGAGCTCGCGCCGAACAGCAGGACGTCAGACGCGGTCACGGTTCGAGTGTACCGGTGATCCGAGGATTGCGATGCGGTCGACCGCGATCACGCGGTCACTGGACGGCACTACGATCGAGACCACCGATCTGAGCTAGAGCTTCTTGCCGACGAGCTGCACCGTCGACGCGGCCGCCGAGTAGCCGCGCACCATCACGTGGATGGCGGCCGGCTGCGCGAGGGTCACGCTGCAGACCTCGTTCGAGCCGGTCTTGTACGGGCGGCAGTCGTACGCGGTCGTGGTCGGGGCGCTGCCAACGCGGACGTAGATGTCAGCGTCGTTGTTTCCGGTGATGGCAAACTCGTAGGTGCCCACGGCGACCGTCGGGGTTGCCCACGTCTTGTTCGCATTGCGCGCGACCGTGGCGCTCTCGTTGATGCCGGCCCAGGTGGTCGGCGTGCCGCCGCCGCCCGGCGTGAAGACGTTGTCCTGCTCGCCGGAGACAAGGACGACCTGGCTCGAGTCGATCGCCGTGAAGATCTTCTCGTAGGTCTTCGGCTGGTCGAACGCGACGAGCCCGCGGAACATCGCCATCGTGGTGTCCGACAGCTCGTGGAAGAACGCCGGCATGCCGTTGTTGACGAGGTCGATGTACTTGAAGCCGGTCGTGTCGTCGGGGTTGACGAGCTGGTGCGCGCGGTTCAGCGCGTCGTCGATGTACGCGAACGTGTCGCAGCCGTTGAGCTGGACGACGACGTACTGACCGGCGACCCACTTGCCCGCCGCGGCGAGCGCGCGAACGTTGGTGCCGAGGCCCGCGTGGCCGTTGTAGACGATGTAGTCGGCGCGAGTCGACAGGCTCTCGTAGCGCGCGCGGAATGCGGGCTGGGTCAGGCCGATGCGCACGTTATCGGTGAGCAGCGCGACGACCTTGATCTTCTTGCCACCTGGCAAGGTCGCGTTCATCTCGATGTCGGGGGCGCTGACGCCGGGGGACGACGACACATTCGCGGGCACCGTGGTGAGGCCGCGTGCGCTCAGCTCGGTCTTCATCGCGCCGACGAACTGGTTGTACGCGTTGATGCCCACGTCGTTCGAGGTCGCGCCGTCTTCGTTCTTGCCGAAGATCGCGACGACGTTGAGCGTGTTGTCCTCCCAGATCTTGTTGTACTCGGGGAACTTTCCGGTCGTCTGTACCGGGCTCGGCGACAGCGTCGCGGTTACCGTGTTGACGTCGGCCGGGGCGATCGTGCAGCCCGCCGCCTTCGGGCGGTAGTAGTAGAACATCGAGCCCGAATCGACGTCGTGAGCGCCGGCGTCGATGCAGGTGTGGCCGTACTTGGTTGCGAACGCGGTCTGGCCAGCGCTCGAGACATCG
Source organism: Myxococcales bacterium (assembly GCA_043752985.1). Taxonomy (GTDB): domain Bacteria; phylum Myxococcota_A; class Polyangia; order Haliangiales; family Haliangiaceae; genus JABFXX01. Next base: position 539 of record JAYUYE010000826.1, on the reverse strand, counting down.
AGCGGCGACTTGAGCTCGATCGTGGCGGGCACGTTGCTGCGATTGCCCCATGCGACCAGGAGCTTCGCCTTGTACTTGATCTGGACCTTGCCGCCGACCTGGGTCTTGACGATGTTGGTGACGACCGCCTTGTCGATGCGGCCAACCGAGTTCATGCCATTGAGCTGACCGATCGTGTAGAACAGCTGCGATTGGATCGTTGACTGGTCGTTCCACGACGAGTCGGTGACCAGGGTGCCGTTCCACTCGGCGTCGACGAACACCGCGAGGGCGCTCGAGTCGGCCTTGCCATCCTCGGACTTGACGGTCTCGCCGTCGTAGAGATCTGCCTCGTCGACGCAAGCGCCGACGCTGGCCACGGAGAGAGCAAGGAGAGTCGAAGTTACGAGCTTCATGGGTTGTCCGCCGAGTGAGCAAGATCAGGGCCCCTCCGAAATCGTGCTAACCCCGCGGAGTCACCCGGCGAACCCCGGTAAACGCGAGGTCAGACAGTCTCAGCGGCAACTCCACTGGCCGTTTGAGGGACGGTCACTGGCCAC
>JAYUYE010000825.1:0-33504 GCA_043752985.1 Myxococcales bacterium | reverse complement strand
GGATCCTCGCAACCGTCGTGCGCACCCGGATCAGCCGCGTCGCGCTGATGGGCATCATCTGCGGCGGCTCGTTCCTGATCCTGATGGAGGCGCTCGCGATCGGCGGCTCGGGCTACGTGCTGACGCTGCGCAACACGAGCGTGCTGTTCGCCGCGCTGCTCGCGCTCACGATCGGCGAACGGCCGCGTCACGCCGAGCTCGTCGGAGCGTTGTTCGTCGCCGCGGGCGCAGTGCTAATGTCACTGCCATGAGCGTGTTCGTCCTCGGTGGTGTCCAGACCGACTTCGCGCGCAATCTGGGCCGCGAAGGACTCGAGATCGGCGCCGCGATCGGCGAGGTGATCGACGGTGCGCTCGCCGCCGCAGGGCTCCCGGCGTCCGCGATCGAGGCGATCCACGTCGGCAACGCCTTCGGCGAGCTGTTCACCGGGCAGGCGCACCTCGGCGCGATGCCGGCGACCGTGCGCTCCGATCTGTGGGGCGTACCCGCGAGCCGACACGAGGCTGCGTGCGCATCGGGCAGCATGGCAATCCTCGCGGCGATGGCCGACATCGAGGCCGGCCGCTACGACACCGTGCTCGTGATCGGGGTCGAGCAGGAGCGCAATGTGCCCGGCGAGCTCGCGGCGCGTCACATGGGGGCCGCCGCGTGGGTCGGTCACGAGGGCGAGACCGCGCGCTACCTGTGGCCGCACATGTTCTCGCGGATCGGTGATGCCTACGCCGAACGCTGGGGCCTCGATGGAGCGCACCTCGCGGCGATCGCGAAGAAGAATTTCGGCAATGCGCGGACGAACCCGAACGCGCAGACCCGCGACTGGACGTGGAGCGATACGAGCTTCGCCCCCGACGACGGCAACCCGATCGTCGAGGGCCGGCTACGCCGGTTCGATTGCGCGCAGGTCACCGACGGTGCGGCCGCCGTGATCCTGGCGTCCGCGAAGGGCGCCGCCGCGCACCATGGACCGAAGGCGCGAATCACGGGATGGGGACACCGCACCGCCGGCCTTGGCCTCGAAGCGAAGCTCGCCCGCCACACCGACAACGCGACGCACCTCTTGCCTCATCTCAAGCAGAGCGTCGTCGACGCGCTTCGCCGCGCGGAGCTGCCGGATGCACGCGCGTTCTCGGGCATCGAGGTCCACGACTGCTTCACGATCACGGAGTACGTCGCGATCGATCACCTCGGCCTGACGGCGCCGGGCCAGGCGTGGCAGGCAATCGAGGCCGGAACGCACGAGCGCACGGGAGCGTTGCCGATCAATCCGAGCGGCGGTCTGATCGGCGGAGGTCATCCCGTCGGCGCGACCGGCGTGCGGATGCTCGTCGACTGTGCGCAGCAGGTCACGAACCGGGCCGGCGCGACGCAGGTCGGCGGCGCTTCGACGTTTGGCATGCTCAACATCGGCGGCAGCGGTACGACCGCGGCCTGCTTGATTGTCGCGGCGGCGTGAGCGAGCGTTCCGTCATGGTCGTCCGCACCGTCAAGAGCTACGCGAATCAGCTGCCCGCCGACGACGATCATCCGTACCGCACCGGCGCGTGGCGGCCGCAGCTCACGGAGTGGGACGCCGACGACCTCGACGTGATCGAGGGCCGGATCCCCGACGACCTCGCGGGCAGCTACCTGCGCAACACCGAGAATCCGCTGCTCCCCGCGATCGGGCGCTATCACCCGTTCGACGGCGACGGCATGTTGCACGCGATCCGGTTTGCTGGCGGCCGTGCGTCGTATCGCAACCGCATGATCCAGACTCGCGGCCTCGCCGACGAGCTCGCGGCCGGCGCACCGCTGTGGGCCGGCATCATCGAGGCGCCCGCGAAGTCCGTGCGTGACGGCTGGGGCGCTCGCGGCCGGATGAAGGACGCATCATCGACCGACGTCACCGTGCACGCGGGTCGCGCACTGACCAGCTTCTATCAGTGCGGCGAGCTCTACGCGCACGACCCGGTGACTCTCGAGGGCGCGGGCCCGCTCCCATGGTCCGCCGGGTTCGGTGGGTTCGGGGTGTCCGCACATCCCAAGCTCGACGAGACCACCGGCGAGCTGCTCGTGTTCGGGTATGGCACGAAGGCGCCTTACTTCTCGTTCGGCGTCCTCGATCGAAGCGGTGCGCTCGTGCGCGAGCAGCCGGTCGCGCTGCCTGGTTCGCGGTTACCGCACGACATCGCGTTCACCGAGAACTTCGCGATCATCGGCGACTTCCCGCTGTTCTGGGATCCCGACCTGCTCGAGAAGGGCGTCCATCGACCGCGCTGGTATCCCCAGCTACCCACGCGGTTCGGCGTGGTGCCGCGCAAGGGTGGTGCGCCGCGCTGGTTCGAGGCCGCGCCCACCTACGTGCTCCACTTCATCAACGCCTATGAAGACGGCGACATCATCGTCGTCGACGGCTACTTCCAGACCGATCCGATGCCGGCCCCTGACCCCGCGGACGGTCCCTGGGCCGGGCTCAAGAAGCTGGTCGATGTCGCTTCGATGGGAGCGCGCCCGCATCGCTGGCGGCTCGACCTCGCGACCGGCAAGGTTCGCGAGGAGCGGCTGTTCGACGAGATCAGCGAGTTCCCGTCGATCAACGGGCGCGTCGGTGGTCGCCGTCATCGCTACGCCTGGACGATGACCGCGAAGCCGGGCTGGTTCCTGTTCACTGGGCTGCGGCGCCTCGATCTGGAGACCGGCACCGTCCAGCGGTTCGAGTGGCCGACCGACGTGTTCGCGAGCGAGACCGCGATGGCACCGCGGATCGGCGCGCGGGCCGAGGACGACGGCTACGCGATCACGTTCGTGTCGGACGTTCGCCGCGATGTCTCCGAGTGCCACGTGTTCGATGCGCGTGACATCGCGGCCGGGCCGATCGCACGGATCGCGCTGCCCGAGCGGATCGCGAGCGGCACGCACGCGTGCTGGATGCCTGCGTGACGTTCGTCCTCGCGGGTATCCGGACGCCACGCGGCAAAGGCTCACCGAAGGGCGCGCTCCACGCCGTTCCGCCGGTGCGTCTCGTCGGCAGCTTGCTCGATGTGCTCGGTTCTCGACTCGCGGGCGCACTCCCCGACGACGTGATCCTCGGCTGTGCGACACAGACCGGCGATCAAGGTGCGAACCTCGCGCGGTCGGCGACGCTGCTCGCGGGCTGGGATGTCGCGATTCCGGGCGTCACGATCAATCGGTTCTGCGCGTCGGGCCTCGATGCGATCAATCTCGGCGCTGCGCGCGTACGCGCCGGGGACGCAACGTTGATCATCGCGGGCGGCGTGGAGAGCGTATCGCGGGTGCCGACGTTCTCCGATCACGGCCCACTGTATGCGGATCCTGACGTCATGGCCGCGGCCGGCACCATCCACATGGGCGTCGCCGCCGATCTCGTCGCCACGCTCGAGCACATCGATCGCGATGCGTGTGATCGCTACGCGGCTGCGACTCGCGACAAGGCGCGGCGCGCACATGCCGAGCAGCGCCGGCGCTCGATCATCCCGTACCGTGCCGGTGATCGCATCGTGCTCGATCACGACGAGAACGTTGCCTACGCGCCGAGCCCAAACGAGCTCGCAGTGCTGCCGCCGCTGTTCGGCGAGCTCGGCCAGGACTCGATCGCGCTCACCCGCCACCCGCAGCTCGCAGCGATCCGCCACATCCACACCCGCGGCTCGTCGCCGAGCCTCGCCGATGCTGCCGCGCTCGTTGTCCTCGGTGATCGAGCGGCGGCCGACCGCACGGGCCTCGCGCCCCGCGCGCGGATCCTCGCGACCGCGACCTGCGCCGGAGATCCGGTGACGATGCTGACCGCCGGGCAGACCGCCCTCGAGCGCGCGCTCGCGAAGGCCGGGCTGCGCGCCGCCGACCTTGCGATCATCGAGTTCGCGGAGGCGTTCGCTGCACTGTGCGTCCGCCTCATGCGCGACCTCGATCTCGACCACGACCGCCTCAATCCGAACGGTGGAACGATCGCACTCGGTCATGCGTACGGCGCGACCGGCGCGGTCCTCGTGGTCGATGCGCTCGACGAGCTCGAGCGCCGCGGTGCGCGCTACGCGGCGATCGCCGTCAGCGGTGCGGCAGGCCTCGGCAGCGCCGCGATCATCGAGCGGTGCTAGGGTCGAGGTGATGGACTGGACAGACGCTGTGCTGCACCTCGCGAAGGCGGATGTGCACCTCGCGCCACTGATCGACAAACACGGTCATCCAACGATGAAGCCCACGAAGGACGCCGTGCAGTCGCTCGCGCGCGCGATCGTCGGGCAGCAGCTGTCGACCAAGGCGGCCGATGCGATCTGGGGTCGCGTGCTCGATCTCTATCCGAAGCGCAGGTTCCCGAAACCGGCGGAGATCCTCGCGACGCCTGACACCACGCTGCGCGGCGCCGGTCTCTCGGGCGCCAAGGCAGCGGCGATCAAGGATCTCGCGCGTCACGTCGTCGAGGCCAAGGTCGTGCCAGCGAAGCTTCCGGAGCTGAGCGACGCCCAGGTCTCCGAGATGCTGTTGCCGGTGCGTGGCATCGGCCCGTGGTCCGTTGATATGTTCCTGATGTTCGCGCTCGCCCGCCCCGACGTGCTCCCGGTCGGTGATCTAGGCGTGCGCAAGGGCATGCAGATCCATTTCAAGCTTCGCTCGCTTCCCGAGGCCGACAGGATGCTCAAGCTCGCGGCACCGTGGCAGCCGTTCCGCAGCGTTGCTGCCTGGTACATGTGGCGCCTGCTCGAATCGTGAGGCGGCGCGTGAGAGGATGGAGGCGATGATGGAGCTCTCACCGGGGTACCGGGACAGCTCGACCCCCGAGGTCGCTCACGGTGACGTGGTCGGGGGCACGTACTCGGTCCGCCACGAGATCGTGCGGACCGAGACTGGCATCGTGTTCGAAGCACGCGACATGATCCTCGACCGCCTGGTCGCGCTGAAGCTCGGCTGGCGCGATCCCGGAGTGCCGTCGATGATCCTCGAGGCGCGACGCTGCGCTTCCGTTCGCGATCCGTGCGCGGTCCAGATCTTCGGCATGGGGCAGCACCTCGGCATCGAGTACATCGTCGGCGAGCGGATCTCCCAGACGCTCCTCCGCTCGCAGCTCGACGTTCCGATGTCGGCCGAAAGGTACCTGGCGACGCTGCGCACGCTGATCGCTGCGGTCACTCGTGCGCACGAATGCGGGATCGCGATCGGCGAGATCTCCGGCGCCACGATCTCGGCCGACGCGGATGGCCGGCTGGTCCTCGGGCGGCTCTCGCTGTCCCAGGTCCCCGCGTTCGGCCCGCTCGGCCAGATCCGTGCACCCGAGGTGGTTCGCGGTGAGGTCGAAGCCACCGATCCGGCGGGTGCCGAGGCGATCGATCTGTACGGCCTCGGCTGTATCGCGATCGAGCTCGCGCGCGGCACACCGCCGTTCTCCGACGATGATCGCGAGGTCGAGCTGCGCGGTCACGCGCACGAGCCGCCGCCCCGCCTCGCCGACATTCGCACCGATCTTCCGGTCGATCTCTCGGACCTCGTCGAGTGGCTGCTCGCGAAGCAACCGACCACACGGCCGCCATCCGCGAAGGAAGTGCTGTCCCAGGTCGACGCGATCATCGAGCGGGTCGGTACGCACTCGCGCTCGATCCGCGTGCTCGTCGTCGACGACGATACGGCCCGGGCGCGCTGGCTGTGGAGCCTCGCGCGGCGCGCGTACTCGGCGGCCCTGGTCGAGACCGCGAGCGAGGGCACCGATGCCGCGCACAAGCTCAACCGCGATCATCCCGACCTCGTGTTCATCGATGCGTCGTTGCGCGGCGTGATGAACGCACTCGAGCTGTGCATGTATGCGCGCGGCCTCGAGGTCGAGCATGCTGCGCAGCTCGTCGTGATCGGTGCGGTGAGCGCGAAGGACCGGTCGATGTTCGCCTCCGGTGTCCAGTTCGTCCCCGACGACGCCCAGCTCGCGCTGACCGTCCTCGACCGAGTCCGGACGTGCGCCACGACACCTCAGCGCCGACGGAAACCCCGCAGCACCATCTCCGGTTGAGCTAGACTGCCGCGAAATGAGACCGAGCCGCGCCGATCGAGGTTTCGTCCGCCGCGCTGCCAGAACGAAACCTACCGCACGGCGAGGGAACCCCGGTGGGCGGATGTTGCTCGCCCTCACGCTCGTACTCTCCGCGTGCGGCGACGACGCCCCCTCGCACACCGTCTACTTCGACCTCGAGGGCTCGATCGCCGAGTCGGCGACGTTCTGGAACTTTCCGTTTCCGTCAGACCTCCGGATCGCTGCCTCCGGTGGGCCCGACATGACCGGGTTCCCGAACCCGCGCAATGTGCCGATCCTCAATGCCCTGCTGACGACCGTCGGTGACCGCAAGGGCTGGCCGGTGATGCCCGTCGCCTACTTCCGATTCACCGCGCCCGTTCCCGAGCGGGCGATCACGGATTTGATCCCCGTGGGCGATCCAGCCGCGATGCTGATCGATATCGATCCGGCGTCGCCCGAGCTCGGAACGCAGTTCCCGATCGTCGCGACCACACTACCGCCCGATCCCTACGTGACGAGCGACCTGGTCGCCTTCGCGCCGCGCCCCGGCATCGTGCTGCGGCCGAACACGCAGTACGCGTACGTCATTCGCACCGCATTCGCACCGGAGTTCTCCCCACCGGAGTCGTTCCGGTCGGTACGAAGCTCCCGGGCAGCAGCGGTCTACGAGCCGCTGTGGCCGGCACTCGCCACCGCCGGGATCGCCGAGAGCGACGTGCTCGCCGCGACGGTGTTCACGACCAGCGACGAGGTCGCTCGCACGCGCGCGCGGTCCGAGGCCATCCGCGCCGCGTTCGAGGCCACGATCGATGCGCTGACGCTCGAAGGTGGCGCAACCCTCGACGGGTTCTGTCAGCTCCGCGGCACGATCACGCTCCCGCAGTTCCAGAAGGGCATGCCGCCGTTCGACAGCGAAGGGCGGTTCGAGCTCGACGGCAGCGACGTCCCCAAGATGCAGCGCACGCTGACCGTCCCGCTGACGATCACGCTACCGAAGCGCGCGATGCCGACCGCGGGCTGGCCGCTCTACCAGTTCATTCACGGCTCGGGCGGACTCTCGACCGGTCTCGTCGATCTCGGCTACGCGTCGACGCCCGCTGACATGCCCGAGCCCGGCAAGGGCCCCGGCTACATCGTCGCGCTGCACGGGATCGCGGCAGCTTCGGCGGCGATGCCGGTGAACCCCGAACGCCAGCCGGGCGCGAGCGACTACGCGTACCTCAACATCAACAACCTCTCCGCGTTCCCGTCGACGTTCCAGCAGGGTGTGTTCGAGCAGCGCCTGTTCCTCGACGCGCTCCTCGCACTGCGGATCCCACACGCCACGCTCGCCGGCTGCGGCGTCCCCGCACCGACCGGCAACGTTCATCGCTTCGATCCGGCCGCACTCACGCTCGGCGGGCAGTCGATGGGAGGGATGTACACGAACATGGTCGGCGCCGTCGAGCCGCGGTTCGGCGCGCTGGTTCCGACGGGCGCTGGCGGGTTCTGGAACCTGATGATCCTGCAGACCTCCCTCGTGCCCGGTGCTCGCGCGTTGCTCGGCACCGCGCTCGGCCTCGATGACGCGACGCTGGTGTTCGTCCATCCGGCACTCGACGCGCTCGCACTCGGCTGGGAGATCGCCGATCCGCTCGTCTACATGGCCCGCGTCGGCCGCCGCCCGCTGCCCGGAATGACGGCACGCCACGTCTACGAGCCGGTCGGCAAGGATGACGAGAACTTCCCTGACGAGATCTACGACGCGTGCGCGCTCGCGTATGGCAACGAGCAGGCCGGAACGCCCGTGTGGCCCACGCTGCAGGACACGCTCGCGATCGACGGGCTCGAGGGCGTGCTGCCGTACCCGGTCAAGGGCAACCGCGCCGGCAAGACGCGTGTCGTCGTGCAGTTCGCGGGCGACGGCATTATCAGCTCGCACTATCTGTATCGGCAGAGCCCCGGCGTGAAACACCAGTATGGCTGCTTTCTCGAGAGCTACCTCCGCGATGGCGTACCCACGGTGCCCGCGCCCGGCGCGATCACCGATCCCTGTCCGTGACCCACGTGCCTACACCCACCATCGATCAGAGTCACCTCGAACGGATGCTGATGGCGGCGCCGTTTGCCGTCGTCATTTACGACGGGCCCGACCACGTGGTGGCCTTCTCCAACGAGCACCACGAGCAGATGACCAGCAGGCGGATGAAGATCGGCGTACCGATGCTCGAGTCGATGCCGGAGCTTGCAGGACAGTCCGTCATCCACACCCTCGACCGCGTCTACACCACCGGCGAGCCCGAAGAGATCGGGGAGGCCCTGGTCAAGCTGATGCGCGAAGGAACACTCACCAACTGCTGGTTCCAGCTCAGCTGGCAGCCCACTCGTGACAGCAGCGGCAGCATCACGGGCGTCTTCGTGACCGCCATCGAAGTGACCCAGCACGTGCAATCACGGCAGGCGCTGCACGCTGCCCGGGTGGATACCGAGGACGCGGTCCGCAAGATCCGCTCCGAGCAGCAAGCAACGGAAGCTGCGATCCGGGACAGTGAACGCCAGGTCCGTGACCTGGTAGACAACCTCCCCGAGCTCGCATGGAGTGCTGGTGAGGATGGCACCATCGATTTCTACAACCGCAGCTGGTACGCGTACACGGGCACCGCCTTCGAGGAGATGCAGGGCTGGGGTTGGCGCACGGTGCACGACCCGAGCATGCTCGACGCAGTGACCGCCCGATGGGCCCACTCCCTCGCGAGCGGGCAACCGTTCGAGATGGAGTTCCCGTTGCGCAGCGCATCCGGTGAGTTCCGATGGTTCCTCACGCGCGTCCGCCCCTTGCGCGACGCACGCGGCAAGATCCTGCGCTGGATCGGCACGAATACAGACATCAATGACCGGCGTCGTGCCGCCGAGGAGCGCGAGAAGCTCGTCGCAGAATTGACGCGAGCGCTCGCGATGCGAGACGAGTTTCTGTTGATCGCGTCTCACGAGCTCCGCACGCCCCTCACGACCCTGCGGCTCCAGCTGGACGCGGCGATGGCCGCTGTCGACAAGCTCGAAGGCACCGAGCAACCCCGGCTGGCGAAGAAGCTGGCCGTTGCGTACAAGCAGATGCACCGGCTCATCGACCTCGTCGGCACGTTCGACGAGGCGAACGCGGCAGACCGGCTGCAGCTCAACGTGGAACGAGTTGACCTGGGCGCACTGGTCCGTGAGGTCGTCGAGCGTCACGAAGTTTTAGCCGCCTCGGCAGGCTCGACGCTCGAGGTCTCCGGCTGCGATGCAACGATCATCGGGCAAATGGACCGCTCCAGGATCGACCAGGTCCTTTCGAACCTGATCGAGAACGCGATCAAGTACGGGCAACGTCGACCGATCGAGCTCGCGGTGTCGGTCGACGGGGGGGACGCCCTGGTGGCGGTCCGCGATCGAGGCATCGGTATACCGAAGGAAGATCACGATCGGATCCTGGGTCGCTTCGAGCGGGCCGTGCCGAGCAAGCACTACGGAGGGTTCGGACTGGGCTTGTACATCGCGAATCAGCTCGTCGTCGCGCATGGCGGGACGCTCACCATCGTGAGCGAACCTGACCGTGGTTCGACGTTCACGATGCGGCTCCCCACGCGCAGCTGAGCGCGATCAACGCGTCGTGCGCCGACGGCGCAGCACCAGGCCACCGACGAGCGCTCCCAGCGCCAGCGAGCCCGCGCCACCACCACCGGTCGAGCAGCAACCACCGAGCGTGGGGAGCTCGAGCTCCTTGCACGCGGCAGAGCAGGTCGCGTCGGCATCGCCGTGATCGCACTCTTCCCCGGTGTCGAGAATCTGATCACCGCATGCCGGACGGAGGCAGTAGGTCCGGCACGTATCGGGACGGTCGGCGTTCGCGGCTCCTTCGTCGCAGCCTTCGGTCGGCGTGCGAACGCCGTCGCCACAGACCGAGTTGATGTTCGCGACGATGCAGACGTCGTCGAGCTGCCAGCCGCCGAGGTGGAGCCCGTCGTCGGCATGGAGGTCCCAGCCGACCGTGAACTCGTTGCCGGCGACGTAGCCGGACAGCGGCACGTCGTGAAAGCGCCACTCGCGATCGATGTGGTGCAGAGCGCTGCTGTCACCGGTGTTCGCGGTGTTGTTGATCCACGCCTTCTTGTCGTTGACCGTGACGCGCGCCTGATCGAAGTGACTGTCTTCAGTCGCAAGCCAGCGGCGGTACTGGAGGTGGACGTCGGACCAGCGGCCGACGTTGATCGGCGGCATCTTCACCCACGAGCCGATGCCCGGCTTGTAGTCACCACCGAGCTCCTGCGCGAGGAACTTGGTGCCGGTGTACGCGACCTGTGGATCGGTGGTGCCGCCCGCGCCCTCACCCCACGCCCACGGTGACGGGACCGCCGCGTTCGTGGTGCCGGTGGTCCAGCCCTCCGCGAACGGGTCGCCCGTCTCGAAGCTCGTGCAGTACAGCGGCACCGTGATGCCCTGATAGAGCTCGTAGAACGGATCCGCCAGGTTGTCGGCGAGCGTCATCGTGGAGCCATCCGTGAACTTCACGCGTGCGCGATAGAGAACCTTGCCGTCGCGCGCGAGCGGAAGCTGCGCGTAGTACTCACCGTCGCCGCCGATGCTCGCGACTGTCGAGCCCGCGGTGGGTATCGGGGTGCCACTCGGCTTCCACTCGACGGTGACGGTGTCGACCTTGTCACTGGTGCACCGCGTGGTGAGCCCCGTGAGGTTGACGCGGACGAGCGTCGAACCCGCCTTCTCGGCGATCGAGCCGGGCGCGGCGACCTGGCCACTCGCGGTCCGCACGCCGTGCAGACCGTACACTTCGCGGATCAGGCACTCGTTTGGCGAGCCGTTTTCGAGGTTGCCGTCGTCGTCGTCCTCGACGAGCGCCTCGACGAGGCTGGTCGGAATATCGATCGAGCGGCGTAGCGTGCCGATGTAGAGCTTCTGGACGATCCGGATACCTTCGGCCTCGCCGTGCTGCGCGATCAATGCCTTGCGCAGATCCCACATGGCACCGGCGTAGATCAGGCCGGTGTGGTGGATCTCCTTGACGTCCTCGGGCCAGCGGTACTCTTCGTCCGGCGGATCGATCTCGCGCAGCGGTGTGTCGCCGTAGAAGAAGCCACGGCCCATGCCCGAGTCACGCGTGATGAGGGAGGTGAGGAAGTCAGAGGCGCCCTCGCTCATCGCGCCATCGAACTTGCCGACGCCTTCGATGATCTCCGCGCTGTGCAGCGCGTGGCCGAACTCGTGGAAGATCACGTCCTGGAGGAGGCCAGTGTTCTGGCACTTCTCACTGGACTGGAAGAAGTTGACCGACTTGCCGTCGAAGAACGCGTTGCACTCATTTCCGATGTTGACGTTCGCCGTCATCTGCTCGCCGAGCTTCGGCATGTTCGGATCGAGCTCGCGAGCGACGAACTCCTTCACGATGTTCGTGCTGATGAACACGTTGACCTGAGCGTCATCGAGCGCCGTCGCACTCGCGTCCCACACCGCTGCACCGCCAGGGGCGAGCACGATCTCGGCAACCGCGAGGGGGCCGTCTGACGATGCCTTGTTGACGATCTTGACGAGGTCTCCGATCACCGCCGTCGTGACCGCCTGATTGACATCCGCGCCCCAGCTGACGCTGCCGTCGGCTCGCGTGGTCTGCGGCGTGCCCTGGACCATGACGTGCGTGCGCGACGCCGGCCGGTCGAGGCGCGCGCGCGCGGGATGACGGTCCACCGTCCGGTAGCGAACGGTGCCGCTCGCGAACGCATTGAGCTGATGGACGGCGAGGATCGCGCCGGTGGCAACATCGGCGTACGCGAGATACCGCCCTTCCGCGCCACCATCGATGGTGATCGGTCGCGCGACGCGGTAGCCGAGGACCGCGTCGTCGCCGACGAGGGGCAGCACGACCTCGTCGCCGGGCTCGCTGACCGGTGCGGTAAAGAGCGCGAGGTCGCGGCGCAATTCGGTGGTCGCACGACCGCGCACCGCGGCGCGTGACAATCGTGACTTCGGAACGCTGACCGTCACGTCGGGGAGCGCCTCGCTGCCGATCGCGATCATCCGGTCGAACTTGAAGCGGAAGCTGATCTGACCGCCGACGACGCGCCGATCGCCGAGCTTCTGGACAAACCCGACGGTGCGGATGCCCGCATCCTCGCGGTTGGAGACGAGCTCGAAGTCGGTGGCGGCGGCGCCCGGTGCGAGCAGCGCGAGGTGCGCCGCGAGGAGCTGGCGGGCAGCCTGCTCGGAGATCGGCGCCGATGCGTTGGCGCCCGGCACCGAGATTCCCGAGCCCCAGATCCGGGACGGGACACCGGTCGCGCGATCATGCGCGGCGTTCCATTTTCCGCCGGCCGCCGCCGTGAACTTCGACCAGCCGGCGCTGCTCACGGCCCCCCAGCGCACGTCGCTGTGCGTCCGCAGCGGCTTCGTGGTCCCGGCTGCCGGGCGCGCGGTCAGCGTCTCGGCAGGGAGCCGTAGGTGGTGTGGTGGCACGACCGCATGCGCGGTGGCGGAGGCGACAAACAGGCTGCCGACCAGCGCAGCCGACCCACGAGAACGCATTCCGTGATTAGAGCGCATCCTTGGCGCAAGGCGAAGCGTTTCCGCTGGTTCAGGCTGACCGCGGCACCGTCGATCCGAGTCTCCCTGACCTCAGATCGAGGCCCCCTCGATCCGGTAGCACCGCTCCGTCGTAGTGCGTCAGACCCGTCCGTGAACGATCTCGAGCACGTCGCCGCGGGCGGCGCGAACCGCGAGGCCGAGAGCGAGCTGACCGCGGGCGCGGACGAGGTTGTGCGCACGGCGCGACGGAAACCGGGCTGCGTCCCAGCCGAAGTACTCGTCGCGGACAACGTCGACTGCGAACCGCGCCGCGAGCTCGATGCACACGGTCTCGAGGCCCACGACGACAGCTTTCCGCTCGTCTGCGCTGATCAGATCATCGGCGACCGCACGAAAGCCGCGGATCGCCGCCGCGAAGATCGGCAGGTCGAACACCACGCTACCGGCGTCCTCGCCACGCGGGTTGCACCACGAGCGCATCGCGTCCCCGAGCTCGAACGCCATCGAGCCGAGGCCGAGCGTGTCGAGATCGACGAGGCATACCGCGCGGACCGGATCGGTTGCGAACAGAAGATTCGAGATCTTGAGATCGCCGTGGCAGTGGCGGCGCGGCGTATCGGGCATCGCTGGCAGCAGCGCGGCGGCGGCGAGAATCCCGTCTGCGAGGTCTGCTGCCTCGAGATCGCTGCGGTCGCCGGCGTGTGCCGCGAGTCGCGCGAGGTGCGCCGCCGTGTCGTGCACGCCCGCGCGCGCGAACGCGTAGTCGTGGTGAAGGTCTGCAACGGCGCGATGAAAGCGTCCGACCAGCGCACCGCCCGCTTCCGCCCAGCTCGGATCCGGCACGCGATGCACGGTCGCTCCATGGACCCACGACAGTGCTCGCCACACGCGACCCTCGTGCTCGACCCATGCGCGATCGTCGCGCGTGTGGAGTAACCGCGGCGTGATGAGGTCGTGCGCGGCAAGGTGCGCGGTGACCGCCTCGAGGTCGAGGTTGACCTTCGCCTCGAAGATCGGGTGCAGCCGCTGGAGGACCGCGTGCGGGTGACCATCGACGCGGACCGCGAACGTCGCGTTGATCAAACCGCCGTCGATCGGCGCGACGTCAGCCGTGTCCCAGCCCCACGCCGCGAGCACGTCGGCCGGAGCAGCGCTCACTGCTTCTTGATCTCTAGCAGCTCGACGTCGAACACGAGCATGCCCGACGGACCACCGCCATTCGGGTATGCGAGCTCCTGCGGGATCCACAACCGCGCCGCCTCACCGACGCCGATCATCGGAATGCCATCGGTCCAGCCGGCGATCACGCGCCCGAGCGAGAACTCGATCGGCTGCTGCGGTCCCTTGCGCGAGGTATCGAACATCTTTCCATCGGTCGACCACCCCGTGTAATGGACCTTCACGGTGTCCGAGGCGACCGCGTGGGCCGCACCTTTGACCGGCTTCAAGATCTTGTACGAGACGCCGCGCGGGCTCTTCTTCGCATCGGCCGGCGGTGCCGCGACATCGGGCGGCGCCGGATGGTTCTCGTCGGCGCCATGGTGACCGTGACCGTCCGCGGCCCCCACGGGTGGCGGCGGCTTGATCTCGAGGAGCTCGACGTCGAACACGAGCATGCCCTGCGGCTTGCCCGGCGATCCCTTGTACGCGAGCTCGTCGGGGATCCAGAACCGGACCTTGTCACCGACCGACATCACGGGGATGCCATCGGTCCAGCCCACGATCACGGCGCCGAGCGAGAACTCGGCCGGCTCGCCCTTGATCACCGACGAGTCGAACATCCGACCGTCGGTGGTCCACCCGGTGTAGTTGACGCGCACGACGTCGCTGCCAGCTGGCTTCGCTCCGCCCTTACCGCTCGCGAGCACCTTGTAGAACACGCCCTTCGAGGTCTTGCTCGCACCTGCCGGTGGCGCCGCGACATCGGAGGGCACGCGCGGAGGCTCCTTGCCCTTCTCGATCGTCAGGATCTCGACCTCGTAGGTCAGGAGGCCGGCGGGCATTCCCGGCATCGGCCGGCCGTCCTGGTTCATACGCTCCGACGGCATCCAGAATCGTGCGCGCTCCCCCGCGGTCATCGACGTCAGGATCTCTTCCATCGCGGCGGTCTGGCGGAATGGCGGCACGGTCGCGGGCCGCTTGCGCAGCTCGGTCGTGTCGAACATCCGGCCCTCGTGATCCCACGCCGAGTAGTTGAACGTGACGGTGTCGAAGTAGCGCGCCTTGTCCCTGCCGGTACCGGGCTGAACGACGATGTACTTTATCCCCGACTTCAGCGACTGCGCGGTCGCCGGCGGGACCCCGACGTCCGGGGGAATCGCCGGCGCCGGCACGATATCGACGACCTCGACCTCATAGACCAGCGTTTCGGGCGTGGTGCCGGGCGGCGGTCCACCTTTGTAGCCGATCGACGGCGGCAGCCAAAGCATCGCCTTCTCGCCCTTCCTGAGGAGCTGCATTGCCTCGGTGAACCCGGGGGCGGTGTTCGCGAGCGGCAGCGGCATCGGCGCCGACTTGTCGCGGCTCGTGTAGAACGTCTCGCCCGTCGCCTGCCGCCAGCCCGTGTAGGTGATCATCACGGTGTCGTTGCGCTTCGCAGGGCTACCACCGTGGACGTTCGTCAGCTTCTTGTAGATCAGACCCGACGAGGTCCTCACTGCATCGATCGGCGGGTTCGCGAGATCGAGGGGCGGCGTGATTTGCTCCGACTTCGCCCGCGCCGGGGTAGCGGACGCGTTCGACCCGGCCTCGGTCGTGGCCGCGGGCTTCGGCTTCTCCTTCGCCTGCTGACATCCAAGAGCCGTCGTGAACAGGAACCCAGCAACAACAAAGAGACCACGCATGCGCCCACAACATAGCGCCGGATCAGATCCGGGTCGACTGGCGGCGCGTCCAGAACAGGCGACGGAGGATATCGACGAGGAGCACGGGATTCGGCCCGTCGCGTCCCTGGTCACCCGCGAGGTCGTGCAGCGTGATGTCGGTCGCCGGTTGCCTCGCCGCCTGTCGCAGGGCCGTGCTCGGAGCTCCGCTCAAGGACGGCGAGGATCGGGGAGACCCGCAAGCTCAAGCCGCAGCGAACGCTTCGCGCGTGAGGTTGCGCGTCCCGCTGTCCTCGACGAGGACGTTGTCCTCGATCCGGATGCCACCGTAGCGCCGAAGGTCGGCGATCGCGGACCAGTCGACGAGCTCGCGGCGGTCATCGGCCTGCAGCGGCTTCAGCAGACCGTCGATCACGTAGATGCCCGGCTCGATCGTGAACACCTGTCCCGCCTCGATCACCGACGTGTTACGCAGGAACTTGTTCTCGGCGCGCGGCGGCCGCGGCTTGAGGCCCGCGTCGTGCACGGTGATGCCGAGGGAGTGACCGAGCCCGTGCGGGAACAGCGCTCGCGTGATGCCGCGGCTCACCAGCTCGTCGACGCTGCCCCGACCGATTCCGAGCTCGCGTAAGGCGACGGCCAGCAAGCGATGCGAGTCGTCGTGGAGATCTTCGTAGGGAAGCCCCGGTCGGATCCGCCGGATGATCTCCTGCTGACACGCTTCGACGTGGGCGAGCAGCTCGCCGAATCGCGTCGCGCTGCTGTCGGTACCCCGAACGTACGTTCGCGTGATGTCGCTGCCGTAGCCGAGCACCTTGGCACCTGCGTCGATCAGAAACGACGTGTCGCCGGTCACCCGCTCGCGCGTGTACGCGACGTAGTGAAGGATCGCGGTATGAGCACCGAGCGCGACGATGTTCTGGTACGGCGCGCGCGCCTCGTCCTGCTCGGACATCCCGAGGTACGCGAGGTGGAGATCGAGCTCGGATGGGGTCCCACCGTGAAACAGGTCGGCGACGTGACGATGACCGCGGACCGCGCGCCGACTGGCCTCGGCGAGACACTCGATCTCGTACGCGGTCTTCTTCGTGCGCAACAGATCGAGCGCCGCGATCAGCGCAGGCGGATTGACGCTGCCCGGAGGCGATGTGCCCTGGTCACGCGTGATCACGGCGACCCGGCCACCCGGCAGCGCATCGCCCGCCATCCCGGGCTTGACCTCGACGACATCGAAGCCTGCCCAGAAGTGGTCGCTCTCCGGAGGCGGCGTGGTCTCCCAGAAGTCGTCGACAACGGTGCGGACCAGCGTGGGCCGCGAGCCCGGTCGAACGATGACGAAGGCATTGGCCTCGACGAGCGGACACCAGTGCGCGTAGGCGGGCGTCGGACACAACGGCCAATATTGATCGTCGAACCGACTCTTCGGCGTGGCAGCGCCGCCGCACAGGATCACGGCGTCGTAACCGTGCGCGGCCAGCGCAGCCTCGTAGCCCTGCTGGAGATAGGCGAGGTGCTGGGGATAGGTGGCAGCGTAGCTCACGGGTTCACCCTACCGTGTCACCGGGGCAATCGCGAAGGCGGTGACGGGTGTGCGCTCGATCGTGAAGGTCCGGCTCTCCACGAGGTCACCGACCACCAGACGAACGGCCGGCACGACGTGCGGCCCCCGCTTGACCGGCACACTGAACCTCCGCGAGATCGCGCGAACGTTGTCGCCATCGCCGCCTCGGAAGCCGGCGACCGTCCCATCTCCCTTGAACGTCGCCGCTGCAGCCGCGAGTGCCTGCCGCTGCGCAGGGGTGGCGTTGTACGCGACGAGCACCGGGCCGGGCAGCGTCGGTAGTGACAGCACGGCGGACACCCCGGCCGGAAGATCAACGCCGGCAGGCACCACGGCTGCGTCCGCCTTGCCGACGCCGAGCGCCGCGAGCGCCGACGCGGTATCCGGCGACGCTTCGATCTTGGCGAAGTAGTCGCGACCGATGTCACCGCCAAGGAGCACGTTGAGCACGAAGTCGGTCTCGCGACCACCGACGCTGGGGACGAGCACACGCTTGCCCTTGAGCTGACCGATCTTGTCCGCGCCCCGCGCGACGAGCTGCCACGCAATGCTCGTCTCGCCACCACGAACCGCGGCTGCGATCACCGTGTAGTTGCCGCTCGCGCCGGCGAGGTACGTCGCGTCGACGATCGCGACCGTGACGTCACCCTTCTTCACCGCGGCAGAGAAGTCACTCGCGCGCGCGTAGTTGCGGCCGCTACCCTTGCCGCCGAGCGCCGTGCCGAGGTGTTCACCGAGGCGGTTTGCAAGCTCGACGCGCGCGGCGGTCGACGAGAACGGAGCGCTCGGTGCGAACAGGCCGACGGTGACGTTCTCGGCGTGCGCGCGCGTTGCGATCAGCACGATGAGGATTGCGAGCAGACGATTCACTGCGCACCTCCGTAGATCCGCTCTTTTGATTCGATCCACTCGGTCAGCTGTGGGAACCGCGCACCGGCCTTGCGCGCGCGCCGCCATGCGTCGAGCGCCTTGACCGGGTCGCCCTTGCGCTCGTAGGCGATGCCGAGATTGACGAGCGCCTCGGGCAACTTGCTCGAGACGCGCTCGAGCACATTGATCGCGGCATCGACGTTGCCGTCGGCGAGGTCGAGCGCCGCCAGGTTGTGCGCGAGCTCGTCGACACCGACTCGCGAATTCACGGCCTTCGCGGAGTTGAGGTACTTGCGAGCCCTCGCGAGTTGGCCACCGCGATAGGCGTCCTGCGCCGCCTCGAGGGCAACGACGCGGATCGCCGTGTTGAGAAGGACCGCCGCCGGGCCACTCGACTTTCCCGCGAGCGACGTCAGCTTGTCGAGCGCCTTGCCGGCGCGCTTGGCGGTTCGACCCTCGGTGAACGCGATCAAGATCGGCGCCGCCTGGGTATCTGCGGGCGGTGCGAACGGGCAGCTCTGCCCGCTGACCGCACGCAGCGCTGCGAGCGCGGGCCCCGCATCTCCGACGACAACGGCCGCGAGAGCGAGGTCGCACTTCGTGGACAGCTCGGGCGCCGCCTTGACCGACGCGGTGAGGTACTCTACGGCCTTCGCACCGTTGCCCGCGCGCAGCGCGATCAGCCCGGCGGCGTGCCGCGCGATCGCGAGTGCGGCCTTGTGCCGTCCCGCGAGCGGTCCTGATTTCGCTGCAGCGGAGGTCTTGTCGAGCGCCGCGATCGCGAACATCGGATCGCCGCTGCCTACCTCGGTCGCGGCCCAGTCGAGCGCGACCTCGACGATGTTGTCCTTCTCGGTTGCCATCGCTCGCTCGTACAGCGTGCGTGCACCGGTGAGATCACCCGCCGCCGAGTGCGCGCGCGCGGCGAGCATCAGCGTGATGCCCGAGCCTTCAGCCTTGATCGCACGGTCAAGGACGGTGACCGCCTCGGAGGACTTGTTGAGCGCGAGGCGCGCGATGCCGAGGTTGCGCCAGACCAGCGGATTGCCGTCGAGCTGATCGGCGCGCGTGAGCATGGGCTCGGCGGTCGCAGCGTCGCCCTCCGCCAGCTTGCTCACGGCAACGGCGGTCAGCGCAACGCTCAAGAGCTTGCGCGAGCGCGGCAGGCTGATGATCGCCTCGGCCTCGCCGAGCGTCTTGATCGCCGCCTCCACCTGCCCCGTCGCGAGCTGCGCGGCACCCGCGACCGTCCGCACGGCGACGTCGCCCGGCAGCTCGGGAAGGACCGCGACCAGGCGCGTTGCCGCAGCCTGCGGATCACCCGCGGCGATCAGCGCCTCGCCCAGCTCGCTCCACCAGTCGGGATCGATGCTCGGCGTGGCCGGAGGGCCGATTGATTCGAGCGTCGCGAGCGCACTCTTCGGATCGGCACTGCGGCGCAGGACCACCGCGAACCGCACTGCCCACCGCCGCCGATTCGGCTCGAGCTGCCGAGCGGTCTCGAGCTCCTTGCGCGCCTCGCTCAGATTGCCACGCGCGGCGTGCGCTTCTCCGACGAGCGCGTGCCCGGCGGCACTCGCCTGCGGTGCTTTGTCGAGATACTTGCGACCGAGTGCGAGCGCACCGCCGGAGTCACCGAGAGCGAGCGCGCACAGTCCGTCGACGAGCCACACCTCGGGGTGCGTGTCGGCGACCGGTTCGAGCTCCTCGAGCAGCGGGCGTGCCTTGCGGCAATCGACGGCTGCGGTCGCCCATGCAACGCCGATCCGCGCGCGGAGATCGGTCGTGCGTGCGTCTGACGCCTGCCGAAACAACGACAGCGCCTTCGCTGGCTGGCGATAGCGCAGGTACGCGTCCGCGAGATCGACGCGATGCCGTGCATCTTCTTTTGCGAGCACCTCGGGCCGGTACTTGAAGTACGCCTCGAACGAGGTGATCGCGTCGGGCCACTTCCCCGTCGTGTGCCAGTGATGACCGAGGAGGAGCTGGGCATCGTAGCGCACGGGGTTCTTCTTGGTGACCTGCTGGAGAATCGGGATGCCGCCGGCGACGTCGCCCGAGAGGACGAGCTGCGAACCGAGCGCTGTCAGGACCTCTTCGTCGCCGGGCGACAGCGCCTGGGCGCGCCGCATCAGGTCGATGCCTTCCTTGTACTGCTTCTTTGCGGCGTGGACTGCCGAGCGCAGGACGTACGCCTCGACGCGGCGCGGGTTCAGTGCGATCGCCTGGTCGAGCGCGTTGGCCGCCTGGTCGAGCTTGTTCTGCTTGAGTGCTGCGCGTCCCTCGGCCACGAGCGCCGCGCTCTCGTCCTCGCCTTGATTGGGACGCTGTGCGAACGCGGGCACCGCGCTCACGATCAGCGCGAGCATGATGACCGCCGTGGTACGCCTAGTAGGAATAGCCGAGCTTGACATAGAGCTCTCTCCCTTCGCCGGGCACGCGGGGCACGGTGAGAACATCGGGAAGACTGCGGTCGTAGTCGCCGGGTGCGGGCACTTGCTCCCGCTTGCCGATCACGTTGCGGACACCTGCGGTGAGATCGAAGCCGCGCAGGTTCGGGACGTAGACCGTCCAGTTCCAGCCAACGAAGGCCGGCGACTCGGGCGACGGATTGCCGGCCGCGTCGGGCCGGGTCGGACGCGTGCCAATCACATAAAGGTCGGTCGAGACGTGCGCGTAGCCGAACACCAGCGGCGTCGATAGCCCACCACTCGCGGTGATCGCGGGCGCGTTGGGGACCGCGCCATAGACCAGCTGGCCCGCGTCGTCCTCGGTACCGACGCGCGAGTACGCGGCGCCACCGAATGCGTACCAGCCCTTGCTCGTGCGGTACGACGCCTCGGCTTCGAGGCCGGCCGAGACATAGCGGGACGCGTTCTGGAACTGGAGCAGCGCGGGGTCGAGCGGATCGGGTTGCTGCTCGACGATGCCGCGCGCGTCCCAGTACCACCCCGACAGGCGCGTCGACACTCCGGCGGTGGGCTTTGCCCACACCACGGCCTCGAAGCTGCGGATGGTCTCGGCCTCGATGTTCGGGTTCGCGCTGAAGTCGTTGCCGTCCTCGAACTTGCCCTCGAACGCACTCGGGTTGCGGAACCCCTCGGCGTAGAGCAGCTTGAGGCCATACTTCTGCGGCTCTGACACGAACAGCGCGGCGCGCGGCGACAACCTCGAGCGCGACTGCGGATCCGCAGCGACGAGCTCGTCGTAGTGATCGAAGCGCAGGCCGCCGGTGAACCCGAGCCAGCGCACCGGCTGCGCTTCGGCCTCGGCGTAGACGCCGGCGAGGAGAAAGTTGGCGGGGACGACGATCGTGTTCGCGGGATCGTCGCCGCGATACTTCGCCGTGCTCTCGGTTCGGTTGTAGCTCGCTTCGACGCCGGCGGTGACCCCGACCTCCTGTGTGAGCTGCTGGCGGCCGCGAAGCTCCGAGCCGAAGGTTCGCGCGCTACCCGTGGTGTCGAGTGACGTGGGCTGGTCGATCGGATCGTACGGCGGCGACCGATCGCTGAAGTTGTAGATGTTCACGTACGCCCGCCCGGCGAGCGTGAGCGTCTTCGATACATCTCGCGTGTGGCCGCCTTCGGCGAGCAGGTGGGTATCGAACTGCTCGTACGGCGCGCGAGTAGGATTGACGTCATACGGCGCAAACGGCGACTCGCGGCTCCACTTCGAGCCGCGGACCTGCGCAAAGCTGCCGCCCCACGCGCCGACGATCCCACCGCCGAACGCGCGCGATGCATCGGCATCGACCCCGTCGCCATCCGGGATCGGGGCGTTCAGCGTCTCGCCGATCCGGTTCACGAAGTGAATCGAGCCGCGCAGCTGCCGATCGATCCCGCCACTCGCGAAGCCGGCGCTAGTCGTCGGTCCCTGGATCGAATTGACCGCAGCACGCGCCCACGCCCGCGGCAGCTCGGACGCACCGCGGGTGACGATGTTGATGATCCCGAAGAACGCATTGGTGCCGTACACCGACGACACCGGGCCGCGGATCACCTCGATGCGTGCGATGTCGTCGACCCCCACGAGCGCGTCGAAGCCGAGGCCGGCGAACGCCCCCCAGCCCTCGTTGACGCTCGCGCCGTCGATCAGCACGAGCAGACGCGAGTTGAAGTCGCCGGGGATCTGGAGCCCGCGGATGCCGATCGAGTAGCTCAGCCGGTTGTCGACGAGGTATGCGCCCGCGACGCCCGCGACCGCTTCGCCCACGGTGCGGTAGCCGAACCGGCGGATCCGATCGGCCGTGATCACGGTGACCGCCGATGCCACGTTGCCGAGCGACTGCTCGCGCTTCGCGGCACCGACGACGACGTCTTCCTCGGCCGAGGAGGCAGCGAGCACCGTCGCAGAGCTCGACATGTCATCGCCGCCCGTCGGCAGCGGTGGCAGGTCGGCGACGTCGACCGCAGGCCCCGCTGCTACCGGTGCCGCGACGAGCAGACCGAGCAGCGCGAGCCTAGTAGGTGTAGCCAATCTTGACATAGACCTCCCTGCCTTCGGCGGGGATCCGCGGAACGATCACCGTCGGCTGCATGGCGGGGAAGCGATCATAGTCACCGGGCGCGGGTTGCAGGTCGCGGGTGCCGAGGATGTTGCGCACGCCGGCGGTCAGATCGAAGCCGCGCAGGTTCGGCACGTAGATCGTTGCATTGATGCCGGTCCACGCCGGCGAGCTCGGCGATGCATTCCCGTCCTCGTCGGGCCGCGTCCGCCGGAGGCTGACGAACTGCGCGTCCGCGGAGACGTGCGCGTAGCCATAGAGCTTCGGGGTCGAAACGCCGCCCGTCGCCGTGACCTTTGGTGCGTTGACCACATCGCCGTACGAGATCGCGGTGCCGGTCTCGCCGCTGCCGACCTGCGCGACCGTGCCGCCACCGAAAGCGTACCAGCCTTCGCCCGTGCGGTAGCTCGCCTCGACCTCGACGCCGCGCGTGATGTAGCGGCCGACATTCGCGAACTGCAGAAGCGTCGTGTCACCTGGATCCGGCCGCTGCTCGACGACATCGCGCGCATTCCAGTAGAACGCCGAGACGCGCGTCGACAGCCCAGGTGCCGGCCGTGCCCACACGACGGCCTCGTAGCTGCGGATCGTTTCGGCGCGGATGTTCGGGTTCGCCGAGAAGTCGACACCGTCGGCGAACTTGTACTCGAATGCACTCGGGCTGCGGAAGCCCTCGGCGTAGAGGAGCTTGAGCCCGTAGTTCTCCGGATCGGCAATGAACAATGCCGCGCGCGGTGACAGCCGGCTCTCGAGCACGGAGTTGCGATCGAAGCGCACGCCGCCGGTGAAGCCGAGCCACGGCAGCGGTTGGCCGTCGAGCTCGCTGTAGACACCCTCGGTGTCGAAGTCGAGTGGGATCTTGACGCCGTCCGCCTCGCTCCCGATCGCGTACGAACGGCTCTCGGTCTTGTTGTAGTTCGCCTCGACGCCTGCCGTCAGGCCGAGCTTCTCGGGCACGAGCTCGTAGCGGCCGCGAACTTCTGCACCGACGGTGAGCGCATCGCCGTAGTCGACAAACTGGTCGTCGGTCACGTAGTTGATCTCGTCGTAGTACCGGTAGGCCGTGCCGTAGCCGCGCACGGACATGCTCAACCGCTTCGACACCTCCCGCGTGTGTCCACCTTCGAGCAGTGCTTGCGTGTTGTAGAGCGAGTACGCGGGATCGAGGGCCGGATCGCTGTCGTACGCCGCGAACGGCGAATCGCGCCGCGCCCGATACACCCGGAGCTGCGCGAAGCTGCCACCGGACTGGCCGACGACCGCGCCGATCAGCGTGCGTGCGCCGTCGGAGGTCAACGGATCCGGGCTGATCTCGCTCACGTTCAAGCTCTCGCCGAATCGATCCATCACGAGCAACGAGCCACGCACCTGATGGTTGACACCGCCGGCCGCGAATCCGGCGGTCGTGACCACGCCGTTGATCGAGTTGAGCGCGACCCTGCCCCACGCGCGCTGACCCTCGGCCGCACCGCGGGTGACGATGTTGATGATCGCGAAGAACGCGTTGGTCCCGTAGACCGCGCCGACCGGACCACGGATCACCTCGATGCGCGCGATGTCGTCGATCGAAACGGGGCCATCGTACCCGACCCCCGCGAAGGCGCCCCACGCCTCGTTGAGCGTCGCGCCGTCGACGAGCACCAGGATGCGGCTGTTGAATCCGCCGGGGATCTGGAGGCCGCGAATTCCGACCTGCTGGGTCAGCCGCGTGTCCGTGATGAACACGCCCGCGACGCCGGCGATCGCCTCGCTGACCGTCCGGTAGCCAAACCGCCGGATCCGATCGGCCGACACGACCGTCACTGCCGAGGCCACGTTGCCAAGCGTCTGCTCGCGCTTCGCAGCGCCGACCACGACATCTTCCTCGGCCGAGGTCGCAGCGAGCAGCGTGGCGGAGCTCGAGACCTCATCCTCGGTCGCGGGCAGCGGCGGGAGGTCAGCAACATCGACGCTCGGCCCCTGCGCCTGCGCGCTACCGGATCCAAGCGTTGCCACAACCACCACCGCGAGCACCTGCGCTCGTCGGGTCCTCGCCGTCATGCCGCTCCGAGACCTACGCTCTGCCGGTGCGCCGGCGGATCGAACTGACACAGCACGAACGTGATGTCGTCCTCGGCCTGAGCGCCCTCGGCGTAGGTCTCGAGCGTGGCCACGATGCGATCGCGCAGCTGGACCAGCGCCGGACCATCGGGCAGCGGTTGCCCGGTCAGCGCGCCGCGCAGGCGGCGATCGCCGAACAGCTTGCCGACCGGGTTCGCACGCTCGACGAGGCCGTCGGTGAAGCACACGAACAGATCGCCCGGCCGCAGCTGCAGCGAGCCGCGCCGGATCTCGACCTCGATGTTGCGGTCGCCGAGCGGATTACCGCTCGCTGCAATGATGCTCGCGTCCTCGAGCAGCCGCGTCACGCCGAGCTTCATCACGTACGGGAAGTTCTGCCCGGCGTTCGCGTAGTGGAGGATGCCGTTTGTCGAGTCGAACACCGCGGCGAACGCGGTCATCAGCACGTTGTGCTCGCCAACCTGACGGATCGCGGAGTCGATCGCCTTGAGCACCTGCTCGGGCGTCAGCAGCCGCTCGTCGATCCCTGACAGCGCCTCGACGGCACCCCGCGCGGTCGCCGCGATCATCGCGGAGTGGATGCCGTGGCCTGTCGCATCGCCGACAACGAGCAGCATCCGCCCGTTCGACAGCTTGATGTACGTCCACCAGTCGCCGCCGCAGCTCGACGCCGGCATGCAGTAGCCGACGACCTTGAGGTTGCCGTGCATGTCGAGCGTGTCGGGTGGCAGCATCGCCTGCTGGACCTGGCGCGCGAGCGACATCTCCTTCTCGAGCGATGCCTTCTGCACCTGCTCGACGAGCAGGTGGCGAATCTCGTCGGCCATCTTGTTGAACGCGCGCGCGAGCACGCCGAGCTCATCGCCACGATCCTCGGGGACGCGACCCTTGAGGTCCCCGGCGGCAATCCGCTCCGCCTGGTAGGTCAGCTGCTTGATCGGGTGCGCGAGCCGGACGCCCTGGAGCGCGGCGAGCACGACGCCGATCGCGAGCACGACGAGCGAGACCAGCAGCATCCGGTTGCGCGCCGCACGCGCGCGATCCTCGGCCTGCGACAGCGACGCCTGGAGCTCCTTGTCGAGGCCAGAGGTCGACACGCCGATTCGCAGGGAGCCGACCTGAGCCGTGGCGAGCTTCGCGGGCGCGCCATAGACCCAGTCCGTCGCGTCGCCGGCGCGAGCGTGAACGACGTCGCCGTTCTTGATGCCGTCGACCAGCCTGCGCTCGAGCTCGTCGAGCTTGTCCTTCGGCGGCGCGCCCGAGGTCGAGCCAACAACCACGCCCTGGGCATCCGTGACGACGAGCCACTTGACCCGGTTCTCACCGGTCTTCTTGTCCTCCTGGAACGTGCTGTCGAGGAGGGCCGGAATGTCGGCGAGGGTGCCGGTCGACAGCGGAAAGGCGACGGCGGTGGCAACCGCCTTGACCACCAGCTCGGACTCGCGAACGATCGAGCGCTCGCCGGTCTCGCGGCGATGGGCGATCGATGTCTCGGTCAAGTCGTTGACCGACTTCTGCGCAAACCACGTGGCGGTGCCCACTGCTGCCGCGACAACGATCGAGGTAGCAAGGATGAGCTTGACCGAGATCGGGATCCCGGTGCGAGCTTGACGCGACGCACCCACTGCCTCTGAAGGTTAGTGGAATGGCCGTCAGGAATCCAGCGACCGGCCCGTCGCAACTGCCCGGGATACCGCAAGTTCGAACAGGCTCTCCAGGGGGGCCGCTGGGGCCTCCCCCTCGATGAGGCGGAGCGCTCCCGCGATCGCCTCGAGCGTCGATACCCGACCCTCGCCCGGCGATTCGCGGAACCGTGCCGCCCGCATCGGCACGTCAGGGAGCCGCAGGATCGGCAGCCCGCGCAGCGCCGAGATCTTGCGGAACATTCGTCGCGCCTGCGACCAGGTGGCATCGAGGAACACGAGCTGACGTGGCGGCGGCTCCGGGCCTACCTGCCGCGGCTCGCCCTCGGGAAACACCAGCCACGCGCCATCGAGAGGCGGCAGGACGGTCGGTCCGCCCGGGGCACCATGATCGACGAGCTCGCTGTTGACGAGCGCGAGGTGCGCGAGCCGTCCCGAATTCGACGACCGCCACTTCTCGAGATGGTGGCGGACAATGACGATCCGGGTGCCGGTCTCGATCCGCGGGATCTGCGCGCACAGACACGCCCGCTGCTGGAACAGGCAGCGGGTGCAACGCTCGTGACCGAGATCCACGCGCTATCTACAGCAACGGAAGCCGGCGTTCGGGAAGAAGAACTGATCGTCGGCGAGCGTGAAATTCAAGCCGCACGTCAGACCCGCCACCTCGTTGTTGGAGGCACCGCCGCGCAACGGGTTCTGGCCCGAGGTGCGCGCCTGCGTCCACTCCTTGACGTTGCCACTCATGTCGAACGCGTCGTTCGTCAGCGCCTGGTTCGCGAAGCACATGCCGAGTAGCGGATTGCCGGTCGTCAGGATCGCATCCTGATCGCCGTTCGCCGCGTTGCCGTCGGTGTCGTAATCATCACCGTTGCAGACCTGCGGCTGCGCGGTTCGCGGGTTGTTCTGATACGCCCACGAGTTGTCGAACGTCGGGCCCGTCGTGGCCTGCCCGCTCACCGCGATAGTATCGACGACCACGCCGTCGACGCGCGTGAAGATGCTGAACGTGTGCGTGCCGCCCGCGGCAGAGCTGGTGAGCTGCGGGCTGACGACCCACACCCACTGGTCCACGCTGTTGACGACCACATCGCCCGCATTGGCAGCGCCCGCCGTGGTCCCCGCGTTGAGGCCGACCCACAGCGAGTTATTCGCGCCGCCTGCCGAGAGCGCGATCGAGATCGTCGCCGCCGCAGTGCCGTTCGGTGTCACGTCGTCGACGAATGCACCCGGATCTGCGGTGCCACCGAGCCCGACGATCCGCGTTGCGACGCTGAGCTCGCCGACGTTGGAGCCCGCCACCTCACCGAGCTCGGTGTAGCCGGTCGGCGGCGTGACGCTCACGGTGTTGCCACCGAGGTGCCACGCACCGATCGCGAGGACCACCGAGGGCGCGGAGACCGTTCCCGCAGTCGGCGGGTTCGGAGTGCCGGTGCCGGTGTTGCTCGTGCTCGCCTGCAGGATCGTCGCGACGCTGAAGTTGCCGACCTTGAGGACGGTCAGCCCGCTGTAGCTCGTGCCGCCGGTCGCGGTGTAGGCCGCGTACGGCTGCGCGCCCGCCACGGTCGCCACCCGGTAGGCCACCGAGAGCCGACCGTCGAGGTTTCCGTCGTCGAGCGACTGGGTGAGGATCTGCGTGAAGCCCGCCTGTAGCGTGTGGGTCGGGATGCCGGCCGTGCCGCGCGTCCACGTGGTGACGATCACGAGATCGCCGACCTGGGTCGCCGCGTTCGAGGTCGACGACAGCGTGGCGGTCGGCGCCGTGTGCACGCGATACGGATCCGCGTTGACGCCCGGCGCCCGGATCCGCATCCACACCCGGTAATTGGTACTCGCTGCCAACGAGAGCTGGTAGTCGAGTCGCGACGACTGCGCGAGGGCATTGGCCGCGCTGATGACGAGGCCGTTGTCAGGCACTTGCATCGCCGTGACGCCGTTGAACGTGGCGGGTGCGATCTTGGTCCACGCCTGATTGCTGCCACCGATCGTGGTGTTGGCGAACGCGTCCTCGGCCTCGATGAACACGAAGTCGGTGAGGCCCGCCGTGGCCGGTCCCGCGAGCGGGTACGTCGTCGACGGCGTACACATCTGCTGCCACTCCGCTTCGGTGCAGAGCCGCGCGTTGACCGACGTGCAGGCAGTCTCCGCCTGACCGTAGGTGACGTTGGTCCACGGCAACCGGCCCGCGGTCGAGCACGCATGCGTCTGGAGCTGGTTCGCCACCAGCGCGTCGGGGCGCGACGCCTCGTACTTCATGATCTGGACGGTCGAGCGCGGAATGGTCACCCACTCCTGACCGGTCAGGTTTCCGAGAGTGGCACCGTCATCGATGATGCCGTTGCAGTTGTTGTTGAGACCGTCGCAGGTCTCGGCCGCCATCGCTCCACCGGCCGGTGCGTTACAGACGGCCGCGAGGTCGCGGTTCGTGGTGTTGCACGCGAAGGTTCCCGTGGTGCCACAGACGCCCTGCATGCCGTTGCTGCACAGGTTGCCGAGGTTCGGCTCCTGCGCCTCGTCGATCCGGCCGTCGCAGTCATTATCGGCCTGGACGCCGGCGACGATGTCGCTGTCACAGCGCGTCTCGGGGATCAAGTTGCCGCTCGCGTCCTTGGAGACATTCGGGTTCGCGTAGTCGCAGCGCCAGGTGATCGTGCCGGTCGGCATGTTGGGCGGCGGACCGCAGAACAGCGTGGTCAGCGTCGAGCACGCGCCATCGCCGTCGCACAGACCGGTCGGCGCGATCATGTCCAGATCCGCGCCGTCGACGAGCCCG
The DNA here is from genome assembly GCA_043752985.1 of Myxococcales bacterium. Lineage (GTDB taxonomy): Bacteria > Myxococcota_A > Polyangia > Haliangiales > Haliangiaceae > JABFXX01. The sequence continues at coordinate 4,726 of JAYUYE010000825.1, read as the reverse complement.
TCGCAGTCGTCGTCGATCCCGTTGCAGATCTCGGCGCCGAGGAACGGATGACCGCAGTTGAACTCGCAGCCGTCCAAAGCGACGTTGTTGTTGTTGAAGAAGTTCGGTGCGCACGCAAGGATCGTGCAGGCGCCGGCGGCACAGCCCTCGAACGCGTTCGGCAGGTTGCAGGCCATGCCGCACATGCCGCAGTTCTGGACGTCCGTCAGCAGGTCGTAGCCGTTGGTGGTGTTGCCGTCGCAGTCCTGGTCGAAGCCGTCGCACAGCTCGAACGTCGGGCCGATCTGGCCGACGCAGGTCTCGACACCACCGAGGCACGACAGCGTGCCGCGATCACAGAGGCCGGTGTTGGTGCCCGTGGTGCACGGGCCACCGGTCGCGACCATCTCGTCGAACATGCCGTCGCAGTCGTCATCGCGGTTGTTGCAGACCTCTGGCTGACCACCGACGGTGCCGATCGAGCCCACGCAGCTGATCGCACCCGTGATGCAGCGATTGACGCCAGCCGTGCACTCACCCGTATTGGTGCCGCACAGCGCGCCGCCACCCGGGTCTCCCTCGTCGGTGAGACCGTTGCAGTTGTTGTCCTTGAGATCGCACAGCTCCGGTGCCGGCGGCTTGCTGCACACGATCGTGCCGGCGGTGCTGCACTGCTTGACGCCGCCCGCGCACTCGCCCTGACCGGAGTTGACGGCCGGGGCCGTCGAGCACGCCTCGCCGATCGTCGGCAGGCTGCCTTCGTCGGTCTTGGTGTCGCAGTCGTTGTCCTTGTTGTCGCAGACCTCGGGGCCGGTCGGCACGCACGTCGATGCGTCCGGGGCGTCGCCGTCCGGCGCATCGATCGCGTCGCCGTCGCCACCATCGTTCCCGTCGCCGTTACCGCCGTCGTCGTTGACGGCGCAGCCGATGCAGTACTCGTTGACGTCGCAGGACAGCGACGTCGCCGCGCTCGCCGCGAAGGCGGCGACGACGAGGCCACGCAGGGGGACCGTCTTCACGAAGCACCTCCGTCGCGCCGGCGGCGTAGCACCATCACGAGCCCGAGGCCGAGGAGGAGCGAGCCTGCCCCCGGCGTCTGTGACCCGTTCGTGCTGCAGCCGCCGCCGCCACCCGTGGTGACGAGCACCGTCTCGCCCGCGTCGGGCTTGAAGTCATCCTCGTCGAAGCACGTGCCACCGACGCAGACCTCCCCCGTCGCGCACTGGATGTCGAAGATCTCGCACGGATCGTCCTCGCACATGCCGTTGTTGTTCGCGTTGCAGTACTGACCCTGCGGACAGACCACGAAGCCACACGGGTTCGGGATGCACGAGCCATCATCGTCCTGACAGACCTTGCCCGCGGGGCACGGCGGGTTGCACGGGTTGGTCTCGCAGACGCCGAGGCGGCAACGCTGACCATCACCGCACATCACGCCGGCGCAGCTACCGAAGCACTGACCACCGACGCAGGTCTGACCCGCGGCGCACGTCACGCCCTGGCACGGGTTGGTGATGCACGTACCGTTGATGCAGTTCTGGTTGGCCGCGCAGCGATCCGGGAACGTCGTGCAGTCATCCGGCTTGCACTCACCGGTCGGCAGGAAGCAGATGTTCGGCGCGTTGCAGTTGTGCACGCCCGGCGCACACGCCGAGACGCACTCCTTGTCACTCGGGTTCGTGGCCTTCGGACGGCAGAGCTGCTTGTCGCCAGCGACCACCGGGCACGTGAAGTTGAAGCACGGGTCCGCGAGGCAGAAGCCGCCGATGCACGCCTTGCCCATCGGGCACGCAAACTCGCCGGGGATGCACTGGAACGCGCACTGGCAGCTCGTACATGTCGCGCCGGCGCCGCACAAGGCGCCTTCATCGACCTGGCCGTTGCAGTTGTCGTCGAGGCAGTTGCAGCTCTCCTGACCGACCGGATCACCGGTGCAGACGACGCCGCCGTTCTCGCACGACTCGTGCGCGTTGCACTGACCACCCGCGGTGCACGGACAGTCGTCCGCGTTGTTCGGGATGTTGTCCGCGCCGTCCGGATCCGTGCAGCGCCAGCCCTCGTCGACGGACATGTCGCAGTCCTCGTCGATACCGTTGCACGTGTTATCGACGCCGCTGACCGCGGTGCAAGCCTGCACGCCGTTGGTGCAGAGCAGCTCTCCGCCGCAGCTGTTGATCGAGCAGTCCGCGGGACGGCACATGCCGGCATCGCAGTCCGGGGTCATCGGTGTGGTCGCGCACTGCGCATCCGTGGTGCACGAGACCGGCGGGGTCTCGTCGACGCGGCCGTCGCAGTCGTCATCGAGGAGATTACAGATCTCGATGCCGGGCTGGACTTCCTGAACGCACGAGGTGAACACGCCCGGAGGATTGCCCGGACACGTCCGGTTGCCGGGGTTGCACACGCAGACCGCGGCGTTCGGGCCGATCTGACACGCGGAAGTCGGGTTGCCACCGGGGTTGTTGCGCGGGTCGAACGCGGGGAACGTGTCGCAGCGCAGGTTCGCGCGCGCGCCGCCAACACACGTGCGCTCGCCAGCGACGCCGCCAGTGCACGCACCACCCGGGCAGGTCATGTTCGAGCACGACTCCTGGAAGCCATCGATGATGCCGTCGCAGGTGTCGTCGATGCCGTTACAGATCTCGGCGGGCCCGGGCTGCGCCGCGGTGCAGGCGCCGAGACCAGCGACTCCGTTGCACGGACGAACGCCGGTGCAGGTGCCGTTCGCGCACGGAACCGAGGTGTTCTCGTCGACGTTGCCGTCGCAGTCGTCGTCATCGCCGTCGCAGATCTCGGTCATCGGGATGCACACGCAACCGGTGACGTTCTCGTCGATCAAGCCGTCGCAGTCGTCATCGAGGTTGTTGCAGCCGAGCGGGACTTCGTTGGAGGGGTTTCCGGGCGTGCCGACCGCCGTCGGCGAGCAGATGTTCGAGATGCAGGTACCCGCGACGCCCGGAGCAGGCGGCGTACTGGTCGCATTGACGACCGTGCAGGCCGTGCCATCGGCGGCGCCGTCGCACTCGGGCTCGCGACCCGCGTTGCACTGGGTGCCGGCGCCATCCGCGCGGCAGCCCGTGGTGCCGACGACGCGGCACTGACCGAGCCGGCCGTTGTTGCAGGCGCCGCCCGTGGCGAAGCCTTCGTCGGCGATCGAGTCGCAATCGTCGTCGAGCGTGTTGCAGACCTCGGTCCGGATCGCGTCGTCGAGGATCTGCGAGATCGCGAGCTGCAGCGACGTCTCGTCGTTCGCGTAGTAGCCATCGTTGCCGAGCGGGTCGGGGCTGAGGCTGCCGGCGACGGCGATCGCTTCGATGTCGGCGTCGCCGGGCGCGATGCCCATGCCGATCACCTTCGTCTCGATCCGGTACTGACGACCGTCGATGACCGTGTTGTTCTTCGCAGCGAGTGCAGCGGCCGGAGCGTTGCCACCGCATGTCTCGTCACCGTCGGTGAGGAGAATGGTGATGTACGGGCGACACTGCGACGCACAGCAGGGCGCGTTGCCGGCAGTTCCGCAGACCGCCGGGTTCGGGTTGCAACCGTTCGGCAGGAAATTTGTCTTCTTCACGTCGAACCGGATCGGATCGAAGCCGCTCGTCGGCGATGCCGAGCTCGGCCAGATCACCGTGCCGTTGCTCGCCTGGAGACCCTGCCAGTAGCGGTGGGCACCGAGCAGCGTGCCGCCGAGCGGCGTCCAGCTACCTGCGCCCCAGATCTCGTTGACCGGCGTCGGCGCGGTACCCACCGCAGGGAGCGCGCACGTGCCGCACGCGCTGTCGGTCAAATAGCCCGCGAGCTCGTTGTTGCCGTCGACAAGTCCGGTCAGCAGCTCGAACCGGTGGTCCGCGCGCATATCCGTCGTGCAGCCGCTTCCGCACGCGCCCGTCCCGTTGCATGCGCAGCCACCGCACGCCACGCCAGCCGACGTGCACTGATCGGTTCCGCCACCTTGACCGTCACCGTTCGCGTCGCACGTCGTCGCGAACGTTCCGCCCGGAGTCTCGCGGAACCGTCCCAGTGCGAACACCATGTCGCCGTACGAGTTGACGATCTTGTTGATCGCGCACTTCGCGTGATTGAGTCGGTTGTCGACACCGCCGCAGCTCGGCGGACCTGCACCGGTCGGGTTGCCTTCGCCCGCGCCGGTGTTCACCATCGATCCTGATGTATCGAGCGTGAACACGACGTACGGCTTGAGCGGTTCGTTCGCCTGCGCGCGCGCCGGAGTCCAAGCGAACGCAACCATCAGCATGGCCACTCCTAGCCACGCGTACAGATTTCTCATAGGCCTGACATCATAGACGGGCTGCCAGGCTAATGGGAATTCCTGGGCGGATGCTCGTGGGGTAGCTGTGGCCTGCATTCCAGGCTCGGGTGATCACCTAGCCAGGAGCGATCGACCGATCACCTTGAGCGTGAGGATGGGTTTCACGCCTTCGAAGATCGGGAGGACCTGCGCGTCGGCCACATAGCGGCTGATCGGATACTCCTCGGCGTACCCCCAGCCGCCGTGGAGCAATTGTCCGAGCTGGGTGACCTCGACCGCGACGTCGCAGGCAAACAGCTTGGCCATCGCGGCGAGCGGGGACGCACGGCGCTCGTCGCCATCCATCGCCGTGGCAGCGGCGTAGGTGATCGCCCGCGCGGCCGTGAGTCTCGAGGCCATGCGTCCGAGGTGGTAGCGGGTGAGTCCATACTCGCCGATCGCCCTCCCGAACTGCTTGCGTTCGGCGACGTAGCGAGA
>JAYUYE010000824.1:0-8100 GCA_043752985.1 Myxococcales bacterium | reverse complement strand
AGGCGCTCGACGAGGACGAGCTCATGCGCGGGCTCTCTCTCCACCGCGCGTCCGACGAGAGTCGCGCGCTCGACCCGTACCAGCTCAGCATCGACATCGAGCGCATCCGCGCCGCGTACCTGCGCCTCGGGTTCTTCGAAGTCGAGGTGAGCGCGCGCGTCGAGACGAAGACCGTCGACAAGACGATCGCGCAGACCGTGATCTTCAAGGTGGTCGAAGGCCGGCGCTCGAAGACACAGGTCGAGATCCGCGGCCTGCCCCCGGAGGTCTCGCCGGCAGCCGCGCGCGCCCGGATCGCGCTCTCCGACAACGTGCCCTTCGACTACGCCGCGTACGACCTCGGCAAGCAGTCGGTGCTGACGCTCGTCGAGGACGCCGGATATCCGCACGCTCAGCTCCAGGCCGCCGTGCTCGCGGACAAGGCCCGCGGCGTCGCAACGGCACGCTACGAGATCGAACCCGGGACCCGCGCGACGTTCGGCGTGATCTCGATCAGCGGCACCGACGGGCAGCTCGCCGAATCGATCTTCGGTCGCCTCGCGTTCCACACCGGCGATCCGTACTCGGCGTCGGCAATCGCGAAGTCGCAGCGCGCGCTGTACGAGCTCGGTCGGTTCTCGACGGTGCGGATCGAACCCGACCGAAGTGGCGGCAGCTCGGTGCCCGTCAAGATCTCGGTGACCCTCGGCAAGCTGCGCGAGCTGCGCTACGGCTTCGGCCTCGGGTACGACCCGGTGACCGCCGAGGTCCGCGGCCGCATCGGTGTCAGCGTGATCCCGCGGTCCCATCCGCTGTGGACCCTGGCCTCTGACTTCCGGCCGGCACTGAGCTTCACGCACCGGCTCGGCGATCCCCGGCTCAAGCTCCGCGCGCTCTCGTCGGCGCAGCGGATCGATCTGTTCCGGCCGAATATCAAGGGTGAGCTCGAGGCGAGCGCGGATTACCTGACGCTCGAGGCGTATCGCACGTACGGCCCACGGTTCCGCGCCGGCATCAGCTCGTCGCTCGGCGTGCCGTGGCTCGTCGGTCGTGTCGGGTGGTTGTTCGAGTACCTCGTGTTCGACGAGGTGTACCTGACCGACCCTGCGGACATCGTTCGGCTCAACCTCGATAAGAGCCAGCGCCGCGGGGCATTCGAGGGTTCGATCGAAGCCGACCTTCGCGACAACCGCCTCGAGCCGCACCTCGGTCTCCTCGCTTCGTTGCGCGCGTCGCAGGGCACCAAGCTCGCCGGTGGCACGGGCAGGAATACCCAGCTCACACCGGAGCTCCGAGTCTACCTGCCGGTCGGCAAGAAGGTCGTGTTCGCGGCGCGCGCCAGGCTCGGTCTGCTCTACGGCGACGTTCCGGTCACCGAGCGCTACTACTCCGGCGGCGCGAGCAACCAGCGCGGCTTCCCCGACCGCCGGCTGTCCCCGACCGCGCCCGGCCTCGACAACAAGAAACCCGCGTCCGTCGTGATCGGCGGCACAGGTCTCCTGGAGACGGGCGCCGAGCTACGAATCCCGCTCGGCCAGCTCCTCGTGCCAATCGGGACGCAGGTGTTCCTCGACGGGGCGGACGTCGTCGAGAACCACAGTGATCTCGACCCGTTCGGGTTACACTGGGCGGTCGGAGCCGGACTCTACGGCCAGGTCGCCGGCTTCAAGCTGCGGTTCGACGTGGGGTACCGGCTCAACCGGACCAGGCCGCCGGAGCGCACACCAGATTCCGTGTTTGACCAGAATGTAACCCTGCACTTCGGCGTCGGAGAGACGTACTGATGATGCGCGCGCTGCGATGGCTCAAGCGGATCGTGCTCGGCACGCTCGCGCTCGTCGTCGTCGCCTTGGCTGCTGCGCTGATCATCGTGCACACGGACTTCGGGCGAAACCTCATCCGCGCGCAGATCGAAGCCACGCTCCTCGAGAACTTCCCGGGTGGTGCGCGGGTCGGCAAGCTCTCTGGAAGCGTGTTCGGCACGCTCGTCGTCACCGACATCGAGCTGTCCGACATGGATCACGGACCGCTGGTCAAGGTCGCTTCGGTGAAGCTCGAGCTCTCGCTGCTGCCGCTGCTGACGAAGACCGCGTACATCGACAGCCTCGTCATCGAGGACGTCGTCATCACGAAGCGCAAGCAGGCAATTCCATCACCACCGCCGCCGCCGCCCGGCTCGATGTTCATCGAGATCCCAAAGCTCGAGGTCCGCCGGATCTCGGCGGTGATCGAGACACCCCAGGGGCCGCTGACCATCGACAACGGCTCGGCGACCGCAGGGATCAACATTCTTCCGGGTGGCCATGTCACCGCGAATGCGAACGTCGCCGCGACGTGGCGTGAGCGCAATGCGCCGATCACGGTCGCGGTGAGTGCGCAGGTCGGTGATCTCATCACGGTGCCGTTCGTGCGCGTCGCGATCGGTGGCGTCGAGGTCATCGCGACGGCGGTCAACGTCGACGAGATGTCGGGCACGCTCACGATCAACGCCACGCCCGCCGCGATCGCGCAGCTGGTCCCCGGGGTCGAATTGCCCGGCACCGTGAACGTCAAGGCGATCACCTCGGTTCACTCCGACGGCATCCGTGCCGAGTTTGCCGGCACCGTCGGTCACACCGCCGTCGATGGCGTCGTGCTCGCGAACATCTTGACCAACGCGGCGCGTGGCGTGGTCAGCGCGCGTGGCACGGATCTCGGCCAGATCACGAAGGGTCACATCCAGGGCAACGGCATCGTCGTCGTCGCAGGCATCACCGATGGCGTGCGCATCCGCAGCACCGTGGTCGCGAGCGGTTCGGTTCGCCTGGCCGAAGGTGAGCTCACGGTCGAGGTCGGCCGCCATGCGCCGGCGATCGGGACCACCGGAGAGCCAGGCGGCACGATCCGGGGCCACGCGATCATTGCCGTCGACGGCACGAAGGCCGGCGGCTCGGTGCTCGTGCTCGGCGCCGGTGCCGGTGATACGCGGCTGGCCATCATCGGCGGCGTGCGCCGTGACGGCGATGACATCTACGTCGAGCGCACCCTGATCGGCGCCAGCACGCTCGATCCAGCCGCGGCGAGTGGCCGGCTCGCTCCGGTCAAGGGTGCGCTCGTCATCGAGGGCTCGATCGAAGGACCACGCGACAAGCTCGTTGTCGGCGGCACGGTGCGCGGGTCGCGGATCGTGTTCGAGGACAAGCGGGTCGCCACGCTGGGTGCCAGGGTCGCGCTCACGATCACGCCGGGTCCGGGGCGCCGCGAGGTTCGCGGCACGGTCCACGCCGACGTCGGCGGCGTGGTCAACGCGGGCGCACCGGTCGGTTCGTTCACGGTCGATGCGAAGGCGCGCGGCGACAACAAGATCGAGGTCGCGGGACAGGCGCGACTGGCGATGGCACCTGTCATCGTCGATGCGTCTGCTCTGATCACGATGGGGGACGTGATCAAGATTGCGATCGGCCCGCATCGCGTGCGCACGGCCAAGGGTGAGCTGCGCGGCGAAGGCGGAACGCTCGAGGTCAGCGACCGCGAGATCGTGCTCCGCGGCCTCGAGACCGCGCCGGTCGGCAGCGGTAAGGGAAAGATCAAGGTCGACGCCACGGTCGGCAGGCTGACCAAGGACGTCGTCGCGAACCTCGATGCCCGCGACATCCCCGCATCGCTGATCGATCCGGCGTATCGCGGAAGCGCGAACGCGAACGTGTCGATCACGCGGCGCCGGATGAAGTGGGCGGGCGGGGGCAACGTCGTCGTCAAGCAGTTCTCGCTCACCTCCGAGACGCTGCCCATCGATGCTGAAGCCACCGTCGCGGTCGATGGCCGCCGCGTCGTCGTCGCGGGGCATGTCGCGAACAAGACCGTCGGTGGTGCGCGGGTCGCCGTCGAGGTCGAAGGTCCGGCGGACCTGACCGACATCGCGGCGTGGATGCGGATCAAGCGCGGCGATCTCCACGCCGTCACCGTCGGGGTCGAGCAGGTCAACCTCGCGGCGCTCACCGATCACCGGGTCACCGGCACCGCGGACGGCACGCTGATGATCCATGCCGGTGTGCCGAGCGGGTCGCTCGTGGTCCGCGACGTACCCACGCTCGCGGGCATGGTCGATGCGGATGTCACGCTGTCGCTCACCGATGTCGGGTTCGTCGATGTGATCGCCAAGGCGAAGGTCGGTACGCTCGGCGGCGCGGATGCCGAGATCCGGCTGCAGATTCCGGACAGCGTGTTCGATCCGGCCGCATGGAATGCGCTCGGGACTGGGGTCGTCCATCGCGCGACGATCCGGACGACCGACGTCGTGTTCGATGGTCGTATCCTCGCGCAGTTCGGGATCGACCTTCCGTACGCGGGGCGCGCGAACGCCGAGATCCTCGTCGGTACTGGAGGCTCATCGGTCGATGTGACCGCAACCGTCCGCGATGTCCACGGCGGGATGATCAAGCGCAACGTCGATGTCAAAGTCACCGCGCGCGCGGACGGTCGGGGCACGAACGCCACCGTGCGGGTGACCAGCGGCGGGTTGACTCTCGTCGAGCTTCTCGATGCGCACTTGCCTGTCACGCTCGCCGCCTGGATCGCCGATCCTGGCGCACAGCTCGGCTCACGCGTGTCGGGAACGCTGACGATCCCGCGTGTTCCCGTGCGCGAGCTGCTGTCCGTCATCGGCCGGGTCGATGTTCTTCAGGGAACGCTCGAAGGCAAGGTCGTGATCGCCGGGACGGTGGCCGTTCCGACAGCGACGGCCTCGGTCGATGTGCTCGCCTTACGTGTCAAGCCGCGGCTCGTCAGCAAGCCGCCCCCGATGCTCACGGCGCTGCATCTCGATGCGAGCTGGGATGGCACTGCCGGCAAGGTTCACGTCACGGCTGCCGAGGAGAACAAGGGCAGCCTGGAGATCGAGGCGAGCGGCCGCCCCGATCAGCTGGCGTCGTTGCGAGCAACGCTCAAGATCGCGAACTTCGACGTCGCGCCCATCGTGGTGTTTCTCCCAGGTCCGCTCGTCGGTGCGAGAGGCAAGGTCGAGGCGGACCTGACGATCAAGCGGATCGATCCGACCCTCGGCTCGGTGATCGGCTTCTTTCACGTGAAAGACGGCCGCGTTCCACTCTCGGCGACCGCTGGCACGTTGCGCGACGCTGACCTCCGCATCGGTCTCGATGACGGTGGCGTCACGGTGAAGCTCGACGGCAAGATCGGCGGCGGCGCTGTGAAGGTGGAGATCACGACGACCGACCTCGTCAACGCGAAGGTGTTTGCCGATATCACGAAGTTCTCACCGATCATCGGGCTCGCGCCGATCGTCAACGGACGGGTCACCGGAACCCTCAAACGCGAAGGCCGGACCTGGGTCGGTGACCTCAAGGTCTCGCGGGCGTCGCTCCTGGTACCCGAGCAGTCCGGCAATGTTCTCCTCGATTCGGTCGTACCTGAAGATCTGATCTTCGTCGACCGCCCGATTCCATTGCCGAAGCGCGCCGCACGTGCGCCGCAACGACCGTTGGTGATCGCAAACATCACGATCAATTCCACCCGGATCACGATGCCCGAGCTCCAGGTCGTCGGCTCGATCAGCGGTGAGGTTCAGGTCTCGGTCGGCGATACGATCGGGCTCGATGGCGAGATCAGTGTCGAGACCGCAACGCTCGTGATCACGGGACATCGCTATCGCGTCGAGGTTGGTCAGGTCGCATTCGACGGAACGATGGACGCGCTGATCGACTTCAAGCTCGCCCACGACTTTCCCGACGTCACGACTTACGTGCAGGCGTCGACGCGACTCAGTCAGCTCGACCGTGTCGAGCCGCAGTTCACGAGCGAGCCCGGCACCTACACGCAGGGCCAACTTCTCGGGTTCTTCCTCGGGGGCGAACCGGGTGGCGATCCTTCGAAGCAGACGGCCGAGGCCGCCGCAGGTTTCGGCGCGTCGATCGCGTCGACCGTCGCCGGCAAGTGGCTCAAGAAGGTGCCGCTCGTCAGCCGCGTGCTGGACAAGGTGCGGTTCAACTGCAAGCCCGGAGCGGGGCAGAGCTCGAGCTCGTGCACGGCCGGCACGTGGTTGTCGAAGAAGACCTACGTGACGTACGAAGGTCGAATCGACAGCCGGCCCGACGAGAATGGTAACCAGGGCAAGGTCGAGTACTACTGGAAACCGAACCGCACCGTCGAGCTGACGGGGGGCGATCGCGGATACTTCGGACTCGATCTCCTGTGGCGCCACCGCTGGTGATGCCGGTCGCGGTCGCGGGCATCGGGCTGTGCACCGCGCAGGGATCCGCGGCTGAGATTCGCGAGGCCGGCGAGCGCTCACCACCGCGCCCGTTGCCGTGGCCGCCATCGCCACGCGCGACCTGCACGATCGGCTTTGCGGCGCGCGGGATCGATCCGGCGCTACGTGGGTCGGCGCGCTGGCGAGCCCTCGCGGACGCAGCGCTCGCCGAGCTCGGTTGCCGGCGCGACGTGCCGCTCGTCGTCGGCTCGTGCAACGGCGGTGCGGACGAGGGCGAGCTCGCGTGGCGTACGGCGTTCGCCTCGCTCGGCGTCGATGCGCCGATCGCGAGCGCCGCGTGCGCATCGGGGGTGCACGCGCTGTGGCTCGCGATGACACGGATCGAGGCGGGCGAGGACGAGGTGATCGTGCTCGCGGTCGATGTGCTGTCGCGCCCGAGCCACGACAACTTCGAGGCGCTGCGCGTGCTCGCGATGGAGCCGGCGCCGTGGCAGCCGACGTCGTCAGGCTTCGTGCCCGGCGAAGCGGCGGTCGCGCTGCGGCTGGTACGTGCGCGCGACGGTGATGGGTTGCCACGGCTCTCGATGCCCGTGCTCGCGCATGATCGCGAGGGTGTCGATGCGCTCGCGGAGGTAGTCAGCTCGGTAGCATCGCGTGGCGTGACGACCGTGGCCGGACAGGGCACAGGTCCCGTGGCTGCCGACGAGCGTGAGCTCGCGGCGCTCCGCGGTGTGGTAGGTGACGACGTGCCCCTGTGGACGGCGCTCACGCAGTTCGGCCATAGCGTGGGCGCATCGAGTCTCCTCTCGGTTGCACTGATGGTCCTGCGTGTGCCTGGCTCATCGGGTCCGGCCCTCGATGGCCGGCCGCTCGGTACCTCCTCGGGCTCAGGCCTCGTCATGTGTCGCGCGCTCGGGGGTGCGTGTGCTGCGCTCGAGGTCGAGTCGTCGGCCCCGCTCGCTGCAGCGCGGGTGGTGTCGTGGTCGGCGCCTTCCGTTGCGCCGCCGCTGCGCATCACGCTACTCCGGGAGATCGCACAGCAGGCGATCGCCCATCGTCCTGCAGTACCCCCCGGTGCGTTGATCGTCCGCCTCGACGAACCGCTCGTGCCTCCGTCCGACGCCTCGATCGGCGGCCGCCTCCTGCCGAGCGTTGCGCTCGAGATCACGCCCGGGTTCATCGCGCAGCTGGTCGCGCGGGCGTGGGGATACGGAGGCCCGGCGCTGTGCCTTGTCGGCGGGAGTGCGGAGGCATGGCTGCCTACGCTTGCCGCGTGCCGCCGGGTACACGGGAGCGTGCTCGTGTTACACGTTCATCGTGGTGGCCTCGGCTGGATCGCATAGTCAGAGACTGCTCGATCTCCAGCGCGTGCTCGTGACGGGCGGCTCCGGCGGACTGGGGCAGGGCATCTGCAGTGTGGCGGCGCGTGAAGGTGCTCGCGTCGCATTCACGTGGACCGGCAACGAGGCAGGCGCCGAAGCGACGCGAAAGATCGTGGAGGCTGCCGGTGCCGAGTGCCTGGCGATCCGCGCAGATCTCCGCGAGGTCGATGCGGCAGCGCGCGTGGTCGCCGCCGTCGAGGAACGCTGGGAAGGTGTTGACGTCCTCGTCAACAATGCAGCCGTCAGCGAGTCGGTGCCGTTCATCCTGCTCGAGGATGCCGAGGTTCGTGACGTCATCGAGCTCAACCTCATGGCACCGTTCCGGCTCTGCCGCGCGGCGGTCCGCGGGATGATCCGACGCAAGCATGGCCGGATCATCAACATCAGCTCGATCGCCGGGGTGCGCACGATGCCGGGACCGGCTCATTACGCCGCGTCGAAGGGCGGCCTCGATGGTCTGACCCGCAGCCTCGCGCACGAGGTCGGGCCGTACGGGATCCTGGTCAACGCGATCGCGGCTGGCATCTTCGAGGG
>JAYUYE010000823.1:0-8111 GCA_043752985.1 Myxococcales bacterium | reverse complement strand
CGAATCGCGGCGGCTCATGAGCCACGCCGCCGTGCGCTCGACCATCGTCTTGTCGACGTCGAACACCTTCGACATATCCGCGAACTGCATGAGTCCGTACGCGGTCAGGGCCTCGTGGCCGGGCGTGTGACCGAACCACTCGTAGCCCTTCTCCTGCGTCTCGTAGCCGGTGAGGAGCTTGTAGCCCTTCGCCAGCACGCCCTGCGTCTTCGCGACGAGGGCCGGATCCGCGCTGTCACTCGATCTCAGATATCCGAGGATCATGATGTTGGGATAGTTCGTCGACGACGCCTGCTCGAAGCAGCCGCCGGGCTCGCGGATCATCCCGTCCATGCCCTTGGTCATCGCGGCCACGGGCGACGGATACATCGTCACGCTCGCCTGGATCGTTCCGGGCATCGCGCCGGCGAGATCGAGCGTGTGGCGCGCGGCCTGACCCTTCTTCGCAGTGCCCGAGACGGCCACCTCGAACGGGAAGCCGCGCGGCACGACGCGGATCGTCTTCTTGATCTCGTCGTTGAGACCGCGCCCCGTCAGCTTGATCTCGACGTCGGCGTTGCCGTCGGTCGCGACAACCTGCAGCGGGAAGAACAGCGTCTGCTTTGCGTTGGGTGCGAGCTTGATGGTTCCGGTCACCGGATTGCTCGTGAGCTTGAACGCGGCGCCGAACTGGGTCGTCAGCGTCGCGTCGATCGCCTCCGAGGTCTCGTTCGCGAGAGTGATCGGCAGGCGCACGGTATCGCCCGATGTCACCTCGACGGGGAGTCTTGCATCGAGCGTCATCGGTAGCTTGCTCTGGAACGTGATCGCTCCGGCGCCGGCCGCACCCGCGGCAGAGAAGCCTTCGGCAGTCGCGCGGAACGACGTCACGGCATCCGACACGACGAACGAAACCTCGGCCTCGCCGTTGGCGTTGGTCTCGACCGCTGGATTCCAGTACACGGTCTCGCGGAAGTCACTGCGTGGACCGTCGTAAGCGCTGCTGTACTGCGGCACCGGGAACACGCGAACCGGAGCCCAGCCGCTCGCCTGCTGGATCATCGGCGCCTCGGCTTGTCGGCGGCCGCGGATCCGATTGTTGTTCATCCGCTCGGCGGCGACTTCCTCCGTCATGTCGCCCCCGCCGGCCTCGAGCCGCACGATCCGCGCCTTGCCACCGACCGCGACAGGCGGCGCCTTCGCGACGGCGCCCATCGGCTTCTGCATCTTCGGAGCGGGCTTCGCCGGTCGCGGCGGCGCGGGCATCGGCGCATCCATCATCGGCTCCATCGGCTTGGGAGCTATCCGCGGACCTCCCCGGCTACCGCCCACGCGAACCGTTACGTCACGCTTCGGCCGCTTCTCCCATCGCTTGCGCTGGTCGGCTTCCTGCTTGCGCAGCTCCGCCATGTACGCCCTCGACATGACGGTGACGAGGATCGTCGAGATCGATCCGTCGGCGACGGTGACGCCCAGTGTCACTCGTTCGTAGAGCGCGCCGCCGGTGGTCAGCGTGCACGATCCGGCCGGCAGACCACCGATCGCAAAGTGACCCGCGCCATCGACGGCGGCACTCTTGCGCACGGTTCCACACTGGACCGCGATGCTCACGCTGCCGGCGGAGACCATCTTGCTCGTCTGGTCGACGACGGTGCCTTCGATGCCGCCCGTGTTCGCGGCGTGCGAGGTGGCGTGCGCTGCGCACACGAATGCGACGATCGAGAACAGATTGTGCGGCTTCATCAGCGGCTCCCTTCCACGGGCACGATGTACTGCCATTCGAAGCGTCGATAGCCGCGGGTCGCGAGCAGCGCGTCCATCGCGGCATCGGCGTCGGGCTTGTCGGAAAAGTAGTAGTTCGGCTCCTCGATCGGATCGGCCGCGGTCGCACCGAGCTCTGGCTCGAGATAGATCCGCGCCATGATCTTGGCGCTCTTGTCGTCGGCGAACGAGAGCACGGTGTCGTCGACGACGGCGAGTCCGATGCTCGCCTTGACCGGCCGGTTGCGCGCGTCGGTGGTGCGAATCCGCAACTTGACCGCATCGCGTGGCGCGTACGCCTTCTTGTCAGGCGTCACCGTGACCTTGAGGCTCGCGCCCTTGTGATAGACGAGCCGCTCGGCGAGCGGGGAAGCGAACGATGAATGGGTCGCTCCGAACAGCGTGACCCGGACGGCGCCCTGCGCGCGGCTCGCGATCGGCAACTCGATCACGGCGGGTGTGCCGGCATCGACCTCGAAGGCGCCGCCAGCGAGCCGGTTGTCACGCAGTGTGGCCTCGATCTGGAGCTTCCGCTTCGTCTTGCACAGCGCTGCGATCCGCACGACGTCCGCGCCGCGCTGATCGACGCTCCGCAGCACGCAGCCGTCGGCGTGTGCCACGGGCACCGCTGCCTGGGTCACGATGTTGACCGGTTTGGTGATCTCGAGGTGATAGGTCCGGCCCGCCTCGGGCGTCAGCTCGAACCGGCCCATGCCGTCGTGAATCGATCGAAGCTCGGTGATGAGCTTGCCCGTGTCATCGACGACCTTGCCCTCGACGTCCGCTGGTTTGCCGATCGTCGTCTTCGCCATGAAGTAGACGCGGCCCGGCAGGCCCTCGACCAGATCGCCGCCCTCGGGGAACACCGAGAGCTGCATCGTCTTCATCACGATCGGGATCCGCTTCTGGATCGACTCGGTGACGCCGCCGTCCTTGACCATGATCGTGAGGAAGCCGTCGCCACGCGCGATCTTCGCCGGCAGCTGGAACTTCACCAGCGCCTTGCCGTCCTTGTCGGTCGTGAGCGGGACGCGCACGATTTCAGCATCATCCAGTGTGACGACGCCGGTTGCGGCACGGTCCGCGAACACCTCGCCGGTCGTCCGCTTGATCTCGACCGCGGCCGTGACTTGATCGCCTTCGCCGTACGCCTTGCGCAAAAGCTCGAGCGTCTTCATGAGGCGTGGCGCCTCGTACGTGTTGACGATGATCTTCTTGGTGTCCGTGCCGCCCGAATCCGGGGACAGCTGGATCGTGTACTCGCCACCTTCGATCTCGTCACCGAGCGCGAAGTCGTTGCGTGCCACGCCGTTCTGCGCGAGCACGCGCTTGGTCGCGATGATCGCGCCGCGCGGCGACAGCAGCTGGAGCGTGATGCCGATCGGCGGACCGCCGACCATGGTCTTGGCGGGCCGCACGTCCGCGCGTAGCCACACGGTCTCGCCGGGCTGATACAGCGGCTTGTCGGTCTGGATGTACGTCCGCTGGTTGGCGGTCCCCGCGAAGTGACTGGCGATCGCCTTGTCAAGCTTCGTGGTCGGACCGAGCGCGATCGGCGCCAGGGATGCGAGGTTCTTGTCGATGGGACCGCTCGCCGACGGTGCGGCGTCGGTCGCCCCACAGCCTGCGATGGCGACCCCGAGGAGCAAATTCTGGATGCTCTTCATGCGTTGGGTTGCAACGTTCGACCTCTCCGAAAGGTCTCAGCGAGCCGCCAGAAGAGTATCGTCGCGGGGTGAACATCGATGTGGTGATCGTTGGCGCCGGGATCTCCGGTATCGACGCCGCGTATCACGTGCAGACCCGGCTGCCCGGCAAGACGTACACGGTGCTCGAAGGCCGCGACGCGATCGGCGGCACCTGGGACCTGTTCCGTTACCCGGGCATTCGCTCCGACTCGGACATGTACACGCTCGGATTTCCATTCCGGCCGTGGACCGGCGACAACGCGATCGCGAGCGGTGACTCGATCCTCACGTACGTCCGCGAGACCGCCGCGATGTACGGCATCGATCGCAAGATCCGGTTCGGTCATCGCGTGCTCGCTGCGCAGTGGTCGAGCAAGGACGCACGCTGGACGCTCGATGTCCGCGACGCCACCGGCGCGACCATCCAGGTCACCTGCAGCTTTCTGTTCCTGTGCGCTGGCTACTACAACTACGAGCGGGGCTACACGCCCGAGCTGCCCGGCCGCGAGCGGTTCCGCGGCCGCATCGTTCACCCGCAGCAGTGGACGCCGGAGATCGACTACGCCGGCAAGCGCGTCGTCGTGATCGGTAGCGGCGCGACCGCGGTGACCCTCGTGCCCGAGATGGCGAAGCGCGCGGCCCACGTCACCATGCTCCAGCGCTCGCCGACGTACATCGTGTCGCTTCCCGCGCGCGATGCCGTCGCCGACTGGCTCCGCACGAAGCTGTCACCGATGCGCGCGTACCAGCTCGCGCGATGGAAGAACGTCGTGCGCGGGATGGCGTTCTACACGTTCTCGCGCCGGTTCCCCACGCAAGCGAAGAAGCTGCTCGTGAAGGGCGTGCACGCGCTGGTCAAGGATCCTGCGGCGGTTGATGCGCACTTCACGCCGACCTACAACCCGTGGGATCAGCGCGTCTGCATCATTCCCGACGGTGATCTGTTTGCCGAGATGGCAGCGGGCAAGGCCTCGGTCGTCACCGATCACATCGAGACCCTCACCGAGACCGGCATCAAGCTGCGGTCTGGCGACATCCTCGAGGCCGATCTGATCGTGACCGCGACCGGCCTCACGCTGCAGGTGTTCGGAGGGCTGGCACTCTCCGTCGACGGTGAGCCCGTGAAGCCCTCGAGCACGATGGTCTACAAGGGCATGATGCTCAGCGACATCCCGAACCTCGCATTCTCGATCGGCTACACGAATGCATCGTGGACGCTGAAGTGCGATCTGACGAGCCAGTATGTCTGCCGGCTGATCGCACACATGGACAGGCACGGGTTCACGAGCTGTCGGCCGCGTCGCGATCCGGACGTCGCGGAAGCACCGCTGCTCGACTTCACGTCGGGGTACGTCCAGCGCTCGATCGATCAGTTCCCCCGCCAGGGCACGTCGGTGCCGTGGAAGCTCTACCAGAACTATCCACTGGACCTGGCGCTCCTCCGCTACGGGCGGATCGAGGACCCGGCGATGACGTTCTCGCGCTAGCTCACGGGTAGCTGCCGGGCGCTGCGCAAGCAGTCCGGCGATCCATTCGAGCTCCGCGTCGTCGCGTTCGGTCAGGAGTCAGCTTCGAACCGCGCGGCGGAGCGGGTGACCTGGAGCCAGACTGCCAGTCGAGGAGGGCGAGGGCGGAGCCGAGGCAACCGCGCCGGGTAGCGGACCACGGCTCGGGCGAGACCCTGTCGGCCCCGGCAACGGCCAACCGTTCCAACGTGTTAGGTTCCGTGGCGCTCGCCCGGGCGGTGCTCCACGCCGGGGTGGGGAATAGCGGACCTCCATGGGGCGTAGGCGGAGATGTCGATGCGCAAGCTCGGACTGGTTCTCGTGGCGCTGTGTGGAGTGGCGGCGGGATGTGGTGGCAAATCGGCCACGACCCAAGGGGACCTCACGGTGGCAGGGACGCCGACCGGGGAGATCACCGGGCAGATGCGGATCGTCCTCGCGTTCTCGCGGCCGATCGTCGCCAAGGACCTGGTCGGGCGCTCGGCCACAGCGCCGCCGCTGACGCTGTCGCCCGCCCTGGAGGGAACGGCGACCTGGGTCGATGACAAGACGCTCGCGTTCGCACCCACCGCGAGCTTGCCCGTCTCGACCAAGTACGTCGTGACGGTGCCCGGCACTACCAAGGCGCTCGACGGTAGTGAGCTCGGCGTGCCGGCGACCTTCGAGTTCTTCACCGAACGTCTGACGGGCACGCTCGACGTGGTCGGCTCGCGCGAGCGCGCGACCAAGGATCAGGTCGTCACGGTTTCGTTCACCCAAGAGGTCGTGTTCGACGAGGTCGCGAAGCACTGCACCTTCTCCGCCGGCACGCAGCAGGTCAATGCCAGGCTCGCGCCGGACGGCAAACCCGGCCCCGCGAAGTCATTCACGTTCGTTCCCGCAGCCGAGCTCCGGATGGACACGGCCTGGAAGGTCACGTGTGGTGCGGGGCTCAAAGGCACCGTGGGAAATCTCGGTCTCGCCGCGCCGATCGAGGACAAGTTCCACACTTTCGGGCCGCTGCGGTTTGTCAGCCTCGAGCCGAGCGCTAACGACATCATTCCCGACGAGAGCCTGCGGCTCGCGATCGCATTCACCAATCCGCTCGCGCCGCCGTATCTGCTGAAGCTCACCCCTCCGGTGCCGGGGTTTCCGGATCGCTGCCACGGCCTGGGCGATGCACCGGCCGGGCTCAGCTGCGCCGTGCAGCTCGATCCGCAGACGGCGTACACGCTGACGATCGACGCCGCGCAGAAGGACGTCTTCGGTCAAGCGCTCGACAAGCCGCAGCTGCTGGCGTTCCGCACGACCGATGCGAAGCCGACGATCTCGATGGAGTCGGGCTACTTCGTCGCCGAGCTCAAGCGGCCGGTGATCCCGGTGTGGACGCGCAACGTCACCGCGCTGCAGCTGCGCGCGGTGGAGATCACGCCGGCAAACTTTCACCAGCTGAGCCCGCTGATCAACTGGTGGGACTCGAAGCCCGCGGATCTGTCAAAGACCAAGCTCGTCGCGAAGGAGAAGACGCTCGCGGTCACCGGCGCCAAGAACAAGTGGGGACAGCATCCGATCAGCTCGACCGAGCTGTTCGGCGCGACGCCAGGTCCTGGCATGTTCTACGTCGAGCTCGGATCGACCGAGGTCGATCGCGCGCCGTACGTCGACGGTGGCCGTCAGAAGGTCCTCGTCAACTTCACCGACATCGGCGTCGTCAGCAAGCTGTCGCCGTCGCGCGGCCTGGTGTGGGCGACGCGGCTGTCGACCGGCAAGCCGTTGCCGGGTGCGCAGGTCACCGTCCGCGATGCAACCGGCAAACAGACGTGGTCGGGAACGACGGATGCTGACGGCGTCGCCGTGTTGCCGGGGACCAGCAAGCTCACTCCAGCGGCCCCGAAGACCGAGTACGACGGGGGGGGCGAGGACGAAGAAGGTGGTGGCGAGGGTGGGGAGATGCGGATCTTCGTCGCGTCGCAGGGCGACTGGACCATGGTCAATCCGACGCGCTCGGGTGGACTCGCGGCGTGGAACTACAACGTCTCGCTCGACCGCGAGGAGGCGCCGACCCGGCTGCGCGGGTTCATGCACACCGATCGCGGACTCTACCGTCCCGGCGACAAGGTCCACGTCAAGGGACTCGCCCGGATCACGAGGCTTGGCGAGCCGCTGACGGCGCCCGGTGAGGGCAAGAAGGTCAAGGTCGAGGTCAGCGGACCGCAGGGCAAGACGTTCGCGGAGGCGGAGGCGAAGATCAGCGCATTCGGCGGATTCTGGTTCGATCTCGATCTCCCGGGCGATGCGCGACTCGGCGACTACGTGATCCGCGCCAACCTCGAGTACGGAACGTTCACCCGGGAGTTCACCGTCGAGGAGTATCGGCCGGCGACGTTCGAGATCACCGGCAAGGTCAAGGAGACGCAGGTCGTGCGTCGCGGCAACGTCAAGGCGACGATCGAGGCAAAGTATCTCTACGGAGCTCCGCTGCGTGCCGGCAACGTCAGCGTCGCGGTCCACGCTCGGACGCGCCGCGTCGAGTTCGAGCAGCACAAGGAGTTCCAGTTCCTCGACGAGCGCAAGTACGATGCGTACTCCTACTACGAGTCCGACGACTCGCAGATGCTCGTCACCGAGGACCAGGTCGCGATCGACGCGAACGGCAAGGCAACCGTGACGCTGCCCGTCAGCCCGGACGACATCGCCAACGATTCCGATCTGCTGATCCGCGCGAGCGTGTCGTCGCCGTCGAACGAGGTGATCAGCAAGACGTTCACCGTCCCGTACTTCCGCTCGCGCACGTACTTTGGCATCAAGGCGCCGGGCTACTTCCTCGACGTCAAGAAGCCGCAGAAGTTCCAGATCGTCTCGGTTGGCGCCGACGGCAAGCCGCTCGACGGACCGGCGAAGGTGACCGTGACCCGGCGCGACTGGAACTGCGTCTGGGAGGACTGGGGCTATCGCGGCTCCTACCAGTGCAAGGACACCACGCAGACGATCCTGCAAAAGACGCTGCAGCTCGCCGGCGGCAAGCCTGCCGATCTCGAGTTCACGGCCGACAGTGGCGGTGACTACTGGGTCGTCGTCGAGGGAACGTCCGAGAAGGACGAGGCGTCCGCGGCGGCCGTGCAGATCTACGCGTGGGGCGATGGTGGTGGGTCGTGGCGCAGCAGCGACTCGCTCGCGTTCGACCTGATCGCGGACAAGA
>JAYUYE010000822.1:0-17101 GCA_043752985.1 Myxococcales bacterium | reverse complement strand
ACGACGCGGCGCGCGAGCTGCCACCCGAGCAGTGGCGAGTGCTGTCGCGCGCGCCGATGCTGCCCGGCCGCCCATCGCTCGAGCACATGCGCCACCCGACGCCACAGCAGGGTGGGGCGCATGCGCCGACGGTTCGCGCATCGGTCGTGATCGCGCCTGACGCGAAGCGCGATCAGCCACGGCGTAACCGCGGGCTGCCGGTCGCGATCGCGGCGATCGCCGTGGTGTCGGTCGCCGTCGTGCTCGTCGTCGTGACCCGCACTGCCGGGAAAGCGCCGCGCGCGAGCGAACCGGTCGCGGTCGCAACCGACGACACCACGCCGCCGTCATCGGGGCCGCCCGCGCCGGTCGCGCCGTCTTCGCCGCCGATCACTCAGCCTGCGACTCCCGTCGGTCCGGTGTCGCCCGCGAACCCGACGGTCGCGCGCCCGAAGCCCACGCTCGCCGCGCCGCCGGTGACCCCGAGCACCGAACCGACCGGCCCGGTCATCGTCGGCGATGGCAGCGCGGCCGATCACGGCGTGTACATCGGCAGCGGCGGGTCACCAGCATCCGCGGGTGCCGATCCGAAGGAGGTCACGCGGTCCGCAGACTACAACCCGAAGCGGTTCGATCCCGTCGCCTATCTTCCGAAGGCGCGGCAGCTGGCGCGCACGCTCATCCCCGACGCCGAGCTGACCTCGTTCGAGTTCGACCCGGTGTACCCGGACGGACGCGTCGACCTTACCGCGGACGGGCGCGACCGCGAGTACGAGTTCCGTTCGCGCGCCCGCTCGGTTCTCTCGAGCGGGCACCCGAGGAACTTGCCGCTCGATCGGCCGTGCCGGGTGAGCGTCGAGCTCACCGCAACCCAGATCACGGCGACGATTATCTCGAGCGACAACTGCGACGCGAAGTTCGTCCGCGTCCCGCGCTGCAGGTTCGCGAGCGTCTGGAGCAAGGCGCGCGCCGCCGGCGTGGCCGATGATCTCGTCGCGCGGATCGGCTGGCTGTCCGACGAGAAGTGGTTCTTCGATATCGATTTCGAGGGTAAGGGCGGCGGCGTGTCGAGCTTCGACGATGACTGCAAGTAGCGGCGACCGAGACAGCTGCGGTATGCATGGCGCCCCGTGAGCAACCAGAAGCCCCAGACCGCGATCGTCCCGACCCGCAGCGACAACTACCCGGAGTGGTATCTGAAGGTCATCGAGGCTGCAGACCTCGCAGAGAACTCCGATGTCCGCGGCTGCATGGTGATCAAGCCGTGGGGCTACGCGCTGTGGGAGAACATCCAGCGCGGCCTCGACGGTATGTTCAAGGCGACGGGACACGTCAACGCGTACTTCCCGCTGTTCATCCCGCTGTCGTTTCTCGAGAAGGAGGCCTCGCACGTCGAGGGTTTCGCGAAGGAGTGCGCGGTGGTCACCCACTCGCGCCTCATCAGCGTGGACGGCAAGCTGGTTCCGGATCCCAAGAGCAAGCTCGAGGAACCGCTGATCGTTCGCCCGACGTCGGAGACGATCATCGGCGCGTCGTTCGCGAAGTGGGTCAAGAGCTATCGCGACCTCCCGCTCCTGATCAATCAGTGGGCGAACGTCGTGCGCTGGGAGATGCGGACGCGGCTGTTCCTGCGCACGGCGGAGTTCCTCTGGCAAGAGGGCCACACCGCCCACGCAACGAGCGAAGAAGCCGTCGAGGAGACGATGCAGATGCTCGGCGTCTACGCCGAGTTCGCCGAGCAGTGGATGGCGATGCCGGTGATCCAGGGCGAGAAGACCGCGGGCGAGCGGTTCCCCGGCGCGGTGCAGACCTACTGTATCGAGGCGATGATGCAGGACCGCAAGGCGCTGCAGGCAGGCACGAGCCACTTCCTCGGCCAGAACTTCGCGAAGGCGTCGGGCATCGAGTTCCAGGATGACAAGGGCACGCTGTCCCACGCATGGACGACGTCGTGGGGCGTCTCGACGCGGCTGATCGGCGGCATGATCATGACGCACGCCGACGACGACGGCCTGATCTGCCCGCCGAGGCTCGCTCCCGAGCAAGTCGTGATCATCCCGGTGATCCAGAAGCCCGAGGATCGCGATCGCGTGATCGCGTACTGCAAAGCGCTCGAGAAGGAGCTCGAGGCGCAGACCTACGCCGGCTCTCCGGTGCGCGTCCATGTCGATGCGCGCGACATGCGCGGCGGTGACAAAGCGTGGCAGTGGATCAAGAAGGGCGCGCCGATCCGGCTCGAGATCGGGCCGCGCGATCTCGAGAAGGACTCGGTCTTCATGGGCCGGCGTGACAAGTCGCCGAAGGACAAGATCGGCGTGACGCGCGCGGAGCTCGTTGCGAGCATCGCGACGCTCCTGCAGGAGATCCAGGACGCCCTGTACCAGCGCGCTCTCACGTTCCGCACCGAGAACACGAAGCAGATCGATACCAAGGAGGAGTTCTACGCGTTCTTCGCGGATCCGCCGAAGAAGCACCAGAGCGCGCCGACCCCGATCCACGCGGGCTTCGCGATGACGCACTTCAATGGTGACCCGGCGCTCGAGACCAAGATCAAGGAAGACCTCAAGGTCACCGTCCGCTGCATCCCCCTCGCGCCGGGCGAGCCGGGCACGTGCCCGTTCACGGGGCAGCCGAGTGCGAAGCGCGTTGTCTGGGCGAAGGCCTACTGACGTGACACGATAGGGACATGGACGAGCTGACCTGCCCCGTCTGCGATGCGCCGCTCCAGGAAGCGGGCAGCACATCGCGCTGTCTGCTGTGTGAGGGCGCGTGGGTGGCGGAGGATGCGCTGGTCGCGATCCTCGAGCAGCGTGCGTCGACGCTGGTCGAGCTGCCGTGGGAAGCGCGCCCGGACAAGCCGCGACCGTGCGCGGAATGCAAGACCGAGATGCAGACGGTCAGCCTCGGCTCGGTCGCACTCGATCGCTGCGCCCGGCACGGCGTGTGGTTCGACATGAACGAGATGACGCAGCTCCTCAAGCAAGTGAAGCGGTTCAAGACCGCCGATCATGTCGAGCCCGAGGAGCACCGCGACAGCCTGTTGCACCGGCTCGCGAAGCTGTTCTCGTCGGGCTAGGGCCTGGCGAGCTGGATCTGCCAGACCTCGGGCGCATAGACGCGCGCGAGCACGAGCACCTGGTTCCCATCGGGTGACGGCCGCACGAACGACAGGATGTCGTCGTCGGCTTCCATCAGGATATCCCAGGTGTTGTTGCGCCACTCGCCGACCACGTAGTTGTTGCGGGCCTTGGTGCCGCCCGCGAGGAAGTCGCCGTGAGGGTCGTACGCAATGCTCCGGATCAGGCTCATCGGTAGGTCGCGGGTTGACAGCACCTTGCCGGTTGGATCGATCTCCGTGACCGTCGCGCCGTCACCGACCACCAGGAGGCGCGTGCCGTCGGCGGAGACCGCGAGATCTTCGGCCTTGCCGCGGTAGATCGGCTGCGTACCGAGCTCGCCCGTCGCAGGAGCGAGCGTCACGATCTCGTCGTCCGTCTCGGTGACTCGGATTGCGAAGCACGGCGCGTGCAGGTCGCCGGCACATCGCACCGCGAGCGTGCGGCCATCCTGATGACGCCACAGCTGGCCACCCGTCGAGCGTGACACCGCGATCACCTCGCGCCCGGTGGGTCGGCGCATCGCTGCGATCAGGACGTCGCCCGCGTTGGTTGCATTCGCGGGCTCGCCGTCGAGCACCGACTTCGTCAGCTCGATCTTTTGCTCTGTCCGGCGCTCGACGCGATGGCTGTTGCGGCTCCATGACAGGTACTCGTGGTCTGCCGTCCAACCGAGCGACACCGATGCGTGATCGAGATCACGCGACCGCACGCCGGAGGTGCTGCGATCGATCAGCCGCGCCCGTGGTGAAGGTTGCATCTGGATCACGTACAGCCGGTCGCCGCGCACGCTCATCGGACCGAACCAACCGGTGTCGAGCCCGAACATCTCGGTCGCGACGCCGAACCTGCCTCCCGCGATCGAGACCCGCATGATCCGCGGTTGTTCGAGCGTCCCGGTCGCATACACCAGCGTCTGATCGTCGACCCAGGCGACCGCGGTCGGGCTGATCAGGGACTCCGAGCGAAACGTGCGCCCACTGTCGACGTCGAGAACACCCAGCACGCCGCTGAACCGCGTGGCCTCGATGAACGCCATGCGCCGCCGGTCCGGCGACGGCGTCGGGGCGTCGATCGAGCGCGGAAGCTTCCACGTACGGACCTCACGGCCGCCGTCGATGATCGCAAGCTCGCGATAATTGTTGCGCGCGATCACGTCGCCGAGGATCGAGCGCCCGTACCACGCTCCGCCGATGCTCTGGATCTCCACGCGCGGCGTAGCGTCGCTGGCGTAGTTCCAGCGGTAGAGATTCGAATTGTCGCGCACCGCGAATCGGATGTCGCCGTCTTCGAACTCGGCGTACGACGCCTCATCGGTGCTGTTCGGCAAGACGGTCGACCACTGCTTGCTGCCATCCACTTCGCGGATCTGCAGGCGATCGCTGTGCAACAGCATCAGCTTGCCGTCGGGCGACATCGTCATCCCGGTCCGGAACGGCACGCTGAACAGCTTCTTGATCGCCGCCGCCGGCAGTGGTGCGCGAACCGTGACCGGGTCTGCGGGGGGTGACGTTGCAGCGCGGCGGCCGACCGCGAATGCGGTGATCACGCCGAGCACGGCGACCCCACCCGCGAGCACGAGGTAACGCCGGCGACTGCGGGCGGGCGGGCGGGCGATCGTTGCCTCGCGGGCTTTCTCCGGCGCCCTCGCGGTCTCGAGCGCTGCGAGCAGGGACGTCATGTCGGGCCAGCGCGCGGTAGGATCGGCGGCGAGCCCACGCGAGAGCACGGCGCGCACGCTCGCCGGCACGGTGCAGCCGGATGGGGGGGCGGGTAGCACGCCAGTCTCGATCGTCGCGGCAAGCTCGGGTACGGCATCGAGGCTGTCGCGGTCGACTGTGAACGGTCGCGCTCCGTAGATCGCTTCCCAGGTCGCGACGCAGAAGCTGAACTGGTCCGCGCGCGCGTCGACCGTTTCACTTCGCAGCTGCTGCGGGCTCATGTAGGCGGGCGTTCCAAGCAGACTGCCTGTCGTCGTCAGATCGACCGCATAGGTTGGCTTGTCCGCGCGCTGGCTGAGCACCGCGGCGAACGTCTCCTCGCCGAGCGTGGCGAGCCCGAAGTCGCCGACCGCAACCCGCCCGGACTCTGCGACGAGCACGTTGTCGGGCTTGAAGTCGCGGTGCAGGACCCCACCGCGGTGCGCTGCCTCGAGGCCCTTGCCGGCTTCGAGCATGATCGCGAGCCACGTTCGCCAGTCGAGGACCTCGGGCTCGCTGCGCCCGCGCAGGATCGTCCCGAGGTTCGTGCCGTCGATCAGCTCCATCGCGATGAACAGCTGGCCGTCGACGCCGCCGGCGTCGTGCACCACGATCACCGACCGGTGCGAGAGCTTGGCCATCGCGCGTGCTTCGCGGAGCAGCCGGCCCGCGGCTTCATCCGAGCGAGCGAGGCTCGGGTGAACGAGCTTGATCGCGATGCTGCGATCGAGCTGAGGATCGTGCGCGGACCACACGACGCCCATCGCGCCGGCTCCGATCCGCCGCGCCAGGCAATAGCGGCCGATCATCGCGCCGGGACCGAGGCCGGTGATCTCGTGACGCGATGCACGCGAGGCTCCGGTGGTCACCAGCCCAGGTGTCTGGGCCAGCGTCGGCGCTTCGGCGTCGTCGTCCGACCGACCTCCCATTCCGCTCCCGAGTATCGCACGCGCGGCCAACTGAGCTAAGGTCCGCCGGTCATGTCGTCGTTGCCCAGCAAAGCCGCCTACAAGCGCGTCCTCCTGAAGATCTCGGGCGAGGCGCTGATGGGCAATCAGGGTTTTGGGATCCATCCCGAGGTGCTCGACCTGGTCGCCGGTGAGATCGCGGACGTCGCGAATCTCGGCGTCGAGGTCGCGGTGGTCGTCGGTGCAGGCAACATCTTCCGCGGCGTGCAAGCGCGTGGCATGGATCGCGCGACCGGCGACTACGTAGGTATGCTCGCGACCGTGATGAACGCCGTCTCGCTGCAGCAGGCGATCGAGAAGCGGGGGGTGACCACGCGCGTGCAGTCTGCGATCCCGATGTCGCAGCTCGCGGAGCCATACATTCGCCGCCGCGCGATTCGCCACCTCGAGAAGGGGCGTGTCGTGATCTTCGGCGCGGGCACCGGCAATCCGTACTTCACGACCGACACGGCGGCGGCCCTGCGCGCGATGGAGATCGGCGCCGAGGTCCTGCTGATGGCGAAGAACAACGTCGATGGGATCTACGACAAGGATCCGAAGAAGCATCCGGATGCGAAGCGCTACGAGACCGTGACCTTCACGGATGCGCTGCGTCAGGATCTCCACGTCATGGACGCGACCGCGTTCGCGCTGTGTCGCGACAACGAGCTGGGTATCACCGTGTTCAACATGACCACCCGTGGCAACATCCTGCGCGTCGTCTGCGGCGAGCCGGTCGGCACCGTCGTGGTCCCAGACAACCTGCAGACGCGCTTTGCGCAATGATCGAGGGATTTCATGATCAACGACATCACGAATGACACCGACGAAGGCATGAAGAGGGCAGTCGAGGCGTTCAAGCGCGATCTGCTGAAGATCCGCACGGGACGCGCGAACACATCGATGCTCGACAGCGTCAAGGTCGACTACTACGGGACGCCGACGCCGGTGAACCAGGTCGCCACGGTGCAGGTCGTCGACGCGCGCCTCATCACGGTGAAGCCGTGGGAGAAGAACATGATCGCCGTGATCGACAAGGCGATCCGCGCGAGCGACCTCGGCATCAACCCGGTCGCCGACTCCGAGCTCGTGCGCGTCCCGATCCCGCCGCTCACGAATGACCGCCGCAAGGAGCTCGCGAAGACCGTCGGCAAGCAGACCGAGGAAGCCCGCGTGGCCGTCCGCTCGGCCCGCCGCGATGCGATGGACATGGTGAAGGACGCCGAGAAGGACAAGCAGATCACCGAGGATCAGCGCAAGGACGGCGAGAAGCGGATCCAGGACCTGACGGACAAGTACATCGCCATGGTCGACGACATCGCCAAGGCCAAAGAGAAGGAGATCATGGAGCTTTAACAGCTCCGGGGTCCGTAGTTCTCTCAGGTCGCAAGGGCGCGCGGGGCTGGGCTTCGGGGTATGATGGCGCCCGATGTCCGGTATTCCGGCGGGGGCCGGGTCGCTACTCGGCAAGCGCCTCGGCAAGTACGAGATTTTGGCCCTGCTCGCCCTCGGCGGGACGGCCGAGATCTATCTCGCGCGCATCGGTGGCGCCGCCGGATTCGAGAAGTACGTGGTGGTCAAGTGCCTCCACGACCACCTCGCGGACGACGAGGAGTTCGTGAAGATGTTCCTCGACGAGGCGCGGCTCGCTGCCCACCTCGACCACTCGAACATCGTCCAGACGATGGAGCTCGGCGAGCACGAAGCGCGCTACTTCATGGTCATGGAGTTCCTCGCCGGCCTGTCGCTGGCGATGGTCGTACGCCGCGCGGGTGAGCGGCTCGCGGACGGACGCGTACCGCCACCGCTCGTTCTCAACATGATGGCGCAGGCGTGTGCCGGCCTGCACTACGCCCACGAGCGCGCGATCAACGGCAAGGTCCTCAACATCGTCCACCGCGATATCTCACCGCAGAACCTCGTCGTCAGCTTCGAGGGCGTCGTCAAGGTCGTCGACTTCGGGATCGCAAAAGCTGAGCAGCGGCAGACCGCCACGCGCGCGGGCACCATCAAAGGCAAGTTCGCGTACATGTCGCCCGAGCAGTGCGTCGCGACGAATGTCGATCGGCGCACCGACGTGTTCGCGCTCGGCGTGATCGCGCACGAGATGTTGACCGGCCGTCGCCTGTTCAAGCGCAACTCGCCGTACGAGACTTATCAGGCCGTGATCGAATGCGCGGTCGATTCGCCCTCGAAGGTCAACGTCGAGCTCGATCCCGCGCTCGACGAGCTGATCATGCGCGCGGTCGCCAAGGACAAGGACGACCGCTATCCGACCGCCGAGGCATTCGGCGATGCGCTCCTCGGCTACCTCCACCATCGCGGCAAGGGCTCGGGCCCCGGTGACGTCGCACGGTTCTTTGACGATAGCTTCGCGCAGGAGATCGACGAGCACGGCGCGCGCATGCGCGAGCTGATCTCGGGCCGCGACTTCTCCGTCGATACCGGCGTGCAGTGGGGCACGGCCGAGGAAGAGGCTGCCGAGGCCAAGCGCAATCTGACCGTCGATCTGTCCAGGAAGCGACGGAGCACGGAGGAGGACGACAAGTCGCAGTCGCTCGAGACCGGCGACATGATGCTCGATCGACCGAGCCAGGGTTCGCTATCCGACGTGATCGACGACATCGCCGACGGTGGCGACGACAGCGACATGCCTGCCGAGAAGACGCGGATCGAGACCAACCCGCTCGAGAAGCTGGCCTCGATGGATCTTTCGTCGAAGAGGTCGAGCCCGAGCCTGCCGAAGACGCCGTCGCCTGCACGGCGATCCGAGACGCAGCCCGCGCCGCTTCCTCGGTTGCCGTCGGTGGCGCCCCCCCCCGGTGGCCAGCAGCGAGTCGTACCGCAGAAGATGCCGCCGTCGGGTCCGTTGCCGTTGCCACCCGCACCGGCGCCCGGTCCGGTGCAGCCCCCGCCGGGACAGCAGCGTTCGTCGGCAGCTCGATTCCCTCAGCTGTCGAACATGCCGACGATGATCGCGGACGATCTCGTGCCCGCAGAACCCGCTCCTCCGCCCGAGCTCGCGCGGACCGCAATCGTCGCGGAGATCGTCGACCCGAACTACGGTGCGCCGGTCAACGGCGGGCAGCGCCCGAGCCTACCGATGGACTACCCGGTGATGAACCCCGAGTTCAGCCAGCAGATGCTGAGCGGTTCGGTGTTCCCGAGCGTGCCGGTCGGATCGCGTGCGAACGCGAAGACCGCGCAGAGCCCGTCGATGCAGGACCCGACGCATAACCCGTTACCCGGCCATGCACCCGGGTATGCACGTCCTCCGGACAGCGGGCAGCAGCCAGCGCACCAGGCGGCCAACATGATGTCGCCGGTCGGTCAGCAGTATCCGAAGCAGGTCGACTGGGAGACCGCCGCAGCGGCACCGGCGCGCGCGCTGCCGCCGTGGATGATGGTCGTGCTGTTCATGGCAACGATCGGCGTCGCGATCGCTCTCACGATCATCCTCGTCAAGATCATTCGCTGACGACCGGGTAGCGACACGCCGAGCCCACGAGCTCGACGGTGCGGAACCCGACCTGCTCGTAGACGCGCGCGGCCTGGCTCCTTGGCTCGGCGACGATCACGAGCTCGCTCGCGGTCGAAGCCTTCGCGGCCGCGCGCAGAAGGCCGCGTGCGATTCCTTGCCCGCGATACGCGACCGCGGTCTGGACGTCCTGGTACCGGCCACGCGTGCCGAGCTGCACGAGTCCGAGGCTGCCGACGAGCGTCTGCTTGTCGAACGCGCCCCAAAACGTCGCGCGACCCGATGCGAGAAGGCTCTGCTTCCAGGCAGCGCGGCGATGCAGGAACTGGCGGAACTTGTCGTCGTGGACGTCGCCGATCGCATACTCGAGCTCGGCGGATTCGATGAGGTGACGCGGCTCGAGCCGCTGGATGTCGTAGAAGCACGGCGCGACGTCGAGACCTTCGGCGGTCATCACCTGCAGCACCTCGACGGTGAAGCCGGCGGCCAAGAGCTCGTCGGTCGCGCCGGTGTCGCCCTGGATCCCGTCCCAGCGCAGCGCGACGTGGCGGATCGCCGGGTCGCCGCCGAGCTCGCTCGCGAACTTGCGCGTCCAGTATGCGACCTCGCCGACCTGCGGCGCAGCCGGCAGCACGAGCAGGTTGCCGAAGTAGTAGCTCGGATCGCCGGGGGTCCTGACGACGAGATAACCGTCGCGATCGATCACCTGGCCACGCGTCTTCGCGAGCTCGAGGTCGGTGGCGAGACCGAGACTCCGTATGTGCATCAGTTGCGAACGAGGCCGAGCAGCTTCGACATGGTCTTCTCGTCCGCGGGCGGGAAGTCGTAGTCGAGGAATTCGCGAGAGGTAACCCAGCGCAAATCGGCGACCGTGGCGGGATAGGGCCGCGCTTCTGCCGGCAGCTTGCACGAGTACATGGTCAGGTGGACCTGGTATCCGGTGTAGTCGTGCAGGTGCTCGCCGAGCTTGGCTCCGAGGACCACTTCGACACCGATGCGGCCCTTGACCTCGCGGACGAGGCACGCCGTCTCGTTCTCGTCGGGTTCGACGCGACCGCCGGGGAACTCCCACAATCCGGGCAGAACTGCGTTGGAGTTCCGCTGGGTGATCAGGTAGCGGCCGTCGTGATCGATCACGGCCGCGACCACGCGGATCACCTCTTTGCCCATCGCCGGCGATTATCGATGCTTTGCGCCCGATTGCAACGCCAGACATCCCATGTATGCTGCGCGCGCAATGGCGATCCGGTTCGTCGAGATCAAGGCCGCGGACAACGCGGAAGCACTGAATTCTGAGTGGGTCATCCTCGAGAATGCAGGCAAGAGCCCGTTCAACACCCGTGGCTGCGGCATGACCGTCGGGCGCCGCGGCTCGGCCAAGAAGTCACTCCTCGGGATCATCGATCCGGGCTTCGTGCTGCAGCCGGGCGAGAAGATCCGGATGTGCACCGGGAATCCCGCGACGCAGGCGCACGGAGCGCCGCCTCCGGAGGACTCCGTGAAGAACTACTTCCTGTTCCTCCCGCGGACGTACCTCGACAAGGGACCTGGCACGGTTCTGACGCTGGTTCTCCGAGGCCTGCCGGTCTCCAAGGCCGAGTTCGACCCCGGCCAGTCCACCGGGCTCGCGGCTGCGGCTACGAAGAAAGACTAGCGGAGCATCACGAGCACGCCGCCCTCCGCGGCTGCGACTCGCAGTGCCGCCGGTCGGCACGAGCCGCGTCCCGCTGAGCTCGACATCGACGACCTCGCCGATCTTCGAGTCGAACTCGACGGTCGGCTCCTGATTGAACACGATGTGAAGCACCCCTCCGGGCGGGCGAGGTTAGGCTGCGCTTCGCTTATGGAAACGCCGACCGCCGAGAGCCAGCGCGTGTTCGCCCCCGGGATCTTGAACGGCCAGGTCGCGATCGTGACCGGCGGAGGCTCGGGGATCGGGCTCGCGACTGCGAAGGAGATGATCCGGCTCGGTGCGCGAGTCGCGATCTGCGGTCGCACTCCCGCGAAGCTCGAGGCGGCGCGGCTCGAGCTCGAAGCGTGCGCGGACCGCGTCGAGCATGCCGGCGCGTTCGTCCACGCGTGCGATATCCGCGAGCCCGTGCAGGTCGAGGCCTTCGTCAAGGCGGTGCTCTCCGCGTGGGGGCAAATCGACATCGTCGTGAACAACGCCGGCGGACAGTTTCCGTCACCCGCGCAACACATCTCGCCGAACGGCTTCCTCGCGGTCGTCAAGAACAACCTCGTCGGCACGTTTCACGTCTGCCGCGAGGTCGCGAACCAGTACATGATCGCCGCGAAGCGCGGACGGATCGTCAACGTGATCGCGAACATCTACCGTGGGTTTCCCGGGATGGCGCACACCGGCGCAGCGCGAGCGGGAGTGGAGAACCTGACGATGTCGCTCGCGGTCGAGTGGGCGCAGTTCGGCATCCTGGTCAACGCGATCGCACCGGGAGTCATCCTGTCGTCGGGCACCGCGCAATATCCACCGGAGATTCTCCAGCGCGCGATCACGCAGACACCGGTGAAGCGCGCCGGCACGGTCGACGAGGTCGCAGCGGCGATCGTGTTCCTCGCCGGTCCCGCTGCCCAGTTCATCACCGGCACGACGCTGCGGATGGACGGAGGCCAGGCGCTGTGGGGCAACACCTGGGAGATCCCCTGATGGACCTCGGGCTTACCGGCAAGGTCTGCCTCGTCAGCGGCGCCAGTCGTGGCATCGGGCGCGCGATCGCCGTCGCACTCGCTCGAGAAGGCGGCCACGTCGCTGCGGTCGCGCGCGGCGCCGAGGATCTCGAGGCCTTCGGTCGTGAGCTCGGCGCGCCGCACACGACGATCGTGGCTGACGTGTCGACCGCCGACGGCGCGCAGGCTGCGGTCGACGCGTGCGTGCAGCAGCACGGTGGGATCGATCTCGTCATCGCCAACGTCGGCAAGTCGTTCGCGCGCGATGCGCACGAGATGACCGATGACGATCTCGCGAAGTCGCTCGACGCGAATCTGTGGACCGCGGCGCGGATCGCGCAACGCGCGGCACCTCACCTCGTCGCGCGCGGTGGCGGATCGATCACGATGATCTCGTCGATCTGGGGCCGCGAGGCCGGCGGAGCGCCGGGCTACAACGTCGCGAAGGCAGCGGTCATCGCGCTCGCGAAGGCGCTCGCGCACGACTATGCGAAGGACGGCATTCGCGTGAACACGGTCGCGCCCGGCTCGGTGCTGGTTCCCGGCGGCGGCTGGGATCGCCGGCAGAAGGCAGACCCGGCGGCGATCGCCGACTTCGTGAAGCGCGAGCTCCCGTTCGGTCGGTTCGGTACACCCGAGGAGATCGCCGACGCCGTCGCGTTCATCGCGTCACCGCGCGCGAGCTGGATCACCGGCGCCACGATCTCGGTCGACGGCGGCCAGTCGCGGGCCTTTTAGAGAGTTCGAGAATCGAGGTTCGTGCTTGCGGGCCAGGTCCCCGAACAGGCAAAAGGCCGCGTCCTCGCAGCGGGTCCGACACTCGACCTCGGCACGGTCAAGGTCGTGCCCACGACGCAGGTCCCCCAGTGAGCTAGGCGCCGACGTAGCGCGACGCCGGGCGGATCAACTTGCCGACCCGGCGCTGCTCGATCACGTGCGCTGACCACCCCGCGATCCGGCTGACCGCGAACGTCGCGGCGAACTGCTCGCGCGGAAGCCCGACCGCGTCGAGAAGCACCGCCGTGTAGAACTCCACGTTCGCGGCGAGCGGCCGGTCTGGCTTGCGCTCGCGGAGGATCTTCGACGCGGCAGCTTCGACGGCGCGTGCGAGCTCCAGGTTCTTGCTCGACAGCGGGCGGACCGCGGTCTCGAGAACGGCCGCGCGCGGATCGCGCACGCGATACACCCGGTGACCCATCCCCATGATCCGACGATTCGCCGCGAGCTCCCCGAGGATCCACGGCTCGGCCCGCGCGGGCTCGCCGATCGCGTCGAGCATGTCGAGCACCGGTCCAGGTGCGCCGCCATGCAGCGGGCCCTTGAGCGCACCGATCGCTCCGGCAATCGCCGAGATCAGGTCGGAGCCGGTCGACGTGATGACCCTCGCCGTGAACGTCGACGCGCTCATCGCATGATCGATCACCGTCACGAAGTAGGCATCGAGCGCGGTCGCGGCCTCGGGCGACGGTGCTTGACCGGTGGACATCCGCAGATAATCGGCCGCATGACCGAGCGCCGGGTCGGGCGCGATCGGCGGTGCGCCCGCACGCCTGCGGTTCCACGCTGCGACGAAGACAGGCGCTGCG
The DNA here is from genome assembly GCA_043752985.1 of Myxococcales bacterium. Lineage (GTDB taxonomy): Bacteria > Myxococcota_A > Polyangia > Haliangiales > Haliangiaceae > JABFXX01. The sequence continues at coordinate 3,610 of JAYUYE010000822.1, read as the reverse complement.
CCGAGCGTGGACAGCGCATCTGCGACGTCATCACCCGTTGGCCGCAGATGGCCGAGCGCGGTGCGCAGTGCGTCCATCGCATCGGGGCCATCGAGCGCGTCGCCGAGCCGCGGCAGGACCTCCCAGGCCGCAAGTCGGGCGCACCCGAGCTCGAAGCGGGTTGCGACCTGCGCTCCGCCCGCGGCGAGCACTCGCTCGACGGCGCGCTCGTAGCCACCGGCAGCAGCGAGCTGCTCGACATCCGCGCCGGCGATCACGAGCCGACCTCGCTCTCCATCGACATCCGAGATCGCTGTCTCTGCGACGACGATACCTTCCAGTCCGCTGCTGGTCGCGTTGCTCATGGTCACCTCCTGGTTCCTCATGTAGCCTCGACTCAATGGTTGATCAACGTAGAATCGACGATCAACGTTGGGTCGACGCGCGAACGGCCGCGAAGCACCTCGGGATCCAGATCCGTTCGCTCTACGCCTACGTCAGCCGCGGCCAGGTGCGAAGCGTTTCGGGCGAGCAGGGCAGGCCCCGCCTCTACGCTTTCGGTGATCTCGAGCGGCTGCGAGCGCGGCGCGATGCCCGATCAGGACACGGCGCGGTCGCGGCCGGTGCCCTGCGCTGGGGCGAGCCCGTGCTCGACTCGGCGATCACCGCGATCACCTCGCGGGGGCCAGCGTATCGCGGTCATCTCGCGGTCGACCTCGCGGCGGCGGGCACTCCATTCGAGAACGTGGCCGAGCTGCTGTGGTCCGGCTACCTGCCGGCGTCGTCCGTGACGTGGCCGCGCGTCGCGGTTCCGCATGCGCAGCTCGCGCGGCTCGTCGGTGCCGACGCCGCACCTCTCGATGTGATGCCGCTGCTCGTGCAGATCGCCGCTCTCGCCGATCCCGAACGTCACGATCGTCGGCCCGACGCGCTCCTCGCGCGGGGCCGCCAGGTGATCCCGCTGCTCGCCTCTGCGCTCGCACCCGGATTCTCCGCCGCGATCGTCACGCGAGCGCTCGGTGCCGGCAGCATCGCCGCGATCGCCGCGCGTGCGATAGGCGTTTCGGACGACGCGGTGCCGGTGATCGATCGCGTGCTCGTGCTGCTCGCGGATCACGAGCTGAACGCATCGAGCTTCACCGCGCGTGTTGCTGCGTCGACCGAAGCGGATCCGTACGCATGCATCGCGGCGGCGCTCGCCACGCTGTCGGGGCCACGCCACGGCAGCGCGTCCGCCGATATCGCGGCATTCGCCGACGAGCTCGGCAGCCCCGATTCAGCACGCACCGCGGTTCGCACGCTGCGCAAGCGCGGACAGGTGCCACCGGGCTTCGGTCACCCGCTGTACGCGAACGGTGATCCGAGGACTCAGCCTCTGCTCGACGCCGCGGCCGCACTCGCCCCGACAAAGCGTGCGCGGACGTTGCTCGCGCTCGTCGAAGCAACGCATGACGCGCAACCGACGGTCGATGTCGGACTCGCGGCGCTGGTCGCGGCACTCGGCGCACCGGCATCGGCGGGCCCCGGGTTGTTCGCGGTCGCGCGCACCGCGGGCTGGCTCGCACACGCGCTCGAGCAGCGGGCCGCCGGGTTCATGCTGCGGCCGCGGGCGCGCTACGTCGGCGTCCCGATCAGCTGACGCGGTCGGATCCGCGATCCGGTGACGATCTCGCCGGGCGGTCACCGCCCGCAACGACTACCGGGCCGCCTGGTCCTGCCCGTTCACGACCTCACCGGATGCTGCGCTCCTCTACCGTCCCCGCTGGTGCCCTGGCCGTCTGCCTCGTCGGCTCGGCGTGCTCGGATCAAGCTCGAGAACTCGTGCAGACGGTGCAGCGCGAGCTCCGAGTGCGGTGGTGTCGGCAACACGTGCGCGACCATCGGCTCCGCTGGTAAGCGTTGCTTCAGTCTTCACGAGCACGATTTACGGCTCGTATTGTGTCCCTACGAATCGCAGTTGCGAGTACGATGGAAATTCATGCCAATGGGTCCTCGCTCTAGCTCGCTTCGCCAGCTCGCCCGTTACTTCCGCGTCGCCCGGGATGCCGATGCGACGGGGGTGTCCTCGACCGAGGCGCTCGACCTCGCCCGCGCGCAGTCTCGCGCTGCAGTCTCGCGCCGCACGTTCCTCGGCGGCATGGCCGCGGCCTCCGCGTTCGCGATCAGTGGCCGCGCATTGGCGGCGCCTCGCCCTCCGGCGATCGATGTCGGCATCGTGGGCGCTGGACTCGCAGGTCTGCAATGCGCGTACGACCTCGGCCGGGCAGGCCTCTCGCCATCGCTCTACGAGGCGAGCACGCGCGTCGGCGGCCGGCAGTGGTCGCTGCGCGGCACGTTCCCCGGCCAGGTCGCCGAACGCGGCGGTGAGCTGATCGACAACCTGCACAAGACGATGCTCGGCTGGGTCAACACGCTCGGCCTCACTCGCGAGGACGTCAACAAGGTCGCGGGCGAGGTCGTCTATCACTTCGACGGCCAGCGCGTGCCCGAGGCGACGGTCGTCGACGAGTACCGCGCGTTCGTTGCAGCGATGCACGTCGATCTGCGCGCATGCAGCGGCGCGCCGACGGCCGATTCGTTCAATGCCGCTGATCGCCAGCTGGATCTCACCAGCCTCGCCGACTACCTCACGTCACGCGGCTGCGGCCGCTACGCCCGCAAGGCGATCGAGGAGGCCTACGTCGCCGAGTACGGCCGCGAGATCTCCGAGCAATCGTGCCTCGGGTTTCTCCTGTTCATCCACGCCGACAGGCGCTCGAAGTTCACGCCGTTCGGTATCTTCTCCGACGAGCGCTTCCACGTCGTCGAGGGCAATGATCGGATCGCAACCGGCATCGCCGCCCGGCTCCCGCGTCAGGCCGAGCTCGGCATGTGCCTCGAAGCCGCGCGCAAGACGCCCGCAGGCCGCATCGAGCTCTCGTTCCGCAGCGGCAGTCGCTCGGTCGTTCGTACGCACGATCGAGTCGTGTTCGCGCTGCCGTTCTCGGTCCTCCGCACCGTCCAGCTCGACGCGAGCCTCGGCATCCCTGCGTGGAAGCGACTCGCGATCGACGGCCTCGGCTACGGCGACAACGCGAAGATGATGGTCGGCTTCAACGGACCCGTGTGGGCCGAGACCGGCGGCAGCGGTGCCTCGTACTCCGACCTGCCGAACCATCAGGCGACGTGGGAGACCAACCCGTCGCTCGCCACCACACAGCGCGCCGTCCTCACCGACTACTCCGGCGGCACGCGCGGCAAGAACCTCAACCCCGCGCAGGTTCAGACCGAGGCAGCGAAGTTCGTCACCGATCTCAACAAGGTCTTCCCGGGTGCCGCGGCCGCCGCGAGCAAGGTCAACGGCAAGTACGTCGCGCACCTCGAGCACTGGCCGTCGAACCCGCTCTCGCGGGGTAGCTACACCTGCTACCGCCCCGGCGAGTTCACCACCATTGCCGGCAACGAGGGCAAGGCCGTCGGCAACGTTCACTTCGCCGGCGAGCACGCGAACTCGTTCTACGAGTGGCAGGGCTTCATGGAGGGCGCGCTGCTCTCCGGCATCGCCGTCGCCAACGAGATCCTCGCTTCCGGTTGAGCCGGCTGAGCGCTACCTGCGCAGGCTTGCACATGCGGCCGCGAGCTGCGCCTCGGC